>WBXE01000142.1 GCA_008932955.1 Verrucomicrobiota bacterium | reverse complement strand
GTGGTTGCGGGAGTAGGATTTGAACCTACGACCTTCAGGTTATGAGCCTGACGAGCTACCTGGCTGCTCCATCCCGCGATTGGAACCATGCGCCTTGCGGCGCGGGACGGGAAAACTAGGCTGGCGTGGATGGGGAGGCAAGTCTATTTTTTGGGTTTTTTGTGGAGAAAATCTATTTTTGTGAGTGAGGGTAGGGGATTGTGGGGGGCGGGGCGCAACTTTTGATGAGCGGGCTTGCCGGGGGCGGGCAACTCGGGTAGGACTCGGCCCGATGAAACGACGTTCCGCACTCCTCGCCATGCTTCTGATGCCGGTTCTTGTCTGCGCCCAAGAGAAAAAGGCCCCGCCCGCGGCGGCCGATACCAAAGCCCTTGAAACCAAAGTCGCCCCCACCAAAGCCCCTAAAGTCCGCTTCAAGACGAGCCAGGGTGAGATTGTGGTGGAACTCAACGCGGAAAAAGCCCCGGTGACGGTGGCGAATTTCCTCGGCTACGTGAAGAAGAAGCATTACGACGGCACGGTTTTTCACCGGGTGATCAATGGTTTCATGATTCAAGGCGGCGGCTTCGCCGTGGATGATGGGAAGCTGGTGGAAAAAGTTTCCGGCAAGGGAATTGTTAATGAGGGCCAGAACGGCCTCAAGAATGACCTCGGAACCATCGCGATGGCACGCACCTCCGACCCGAACAGTGCCACGGCGCAGTTTTTCATCAACGTGGCCGACAACGCCGCACTGAACTTTCCGAGCAACGGCGGCTACGCGGTGTTTGGCAAGGTGATCTCCGGCATGGAGGTGGTCGATAAAATCAAAGCCGTGGCCACCGGCCAGAAGGAATTGACGATGCGCAACCCGACCTCCGGCGAGAAAATGACCCTGCCCAGCAGCGACGTGCCGCTGGCCAACGTAGTGATTGATTCCATCTCCGCCGAGTAAGCGGCCCCTTCGCTCCTCCCATGCAACTTTGGATCTGCCCGCTACTCGCCTTTTTGCTAGGCTCGATTCCCTTTGGCCTGCTCATCGCCAAGGCCAGGGGCATCGATATCCGCAAGCAAGGGTCCGGCAACATCGGCGCGACGAATGTGCTGCGGGTGATGGGAAAAAAATATGGTGTTGCCTGTCTGGTGTTGGATGCGCTCAAGGGATTCATTCCCACGCTGCTGGCGATTAATCTGATCCGTTTCAGTGCCGAGCCAACCAGCATGGTCATCACCGGGTTGCAAGCCCACGCCATGGTTTTGCCCAGTGACCAACAATGGCTTGCGCAGCTCGTCCAGGTGCTCACCGGCTTGTGTGCCATCTTGGGTCACAATTATTCGCCGTGGGTCGGGTTCAAAGGTGGCAAAGGCATTGCCACTTCAGCCGGAGTGGTCATCGCCCTGATGCCCGCGGCGATCGTGATACTTTTGTTAGCATGGTATCTGTTGTTTGTGACCACGCGTTACGTTTCGGTAGCCAGCATCGGTAGCGTGGCGATTTTGCCGGTGGTCACTCATTTGGGAGCACGCTTCCATCATCTCCACAACGACCCGACCCTGCCAACCCTGTGGCAAGCGGGTACATGGAACAAGCCGTTGTTCGCATTTTCGGTGGTGGTGGCATTATTAGGAGTGTGGAAACACCGCTCCAATATCCAGCGCCTGCGCCTCGGCACCGAGCATCGATTTGAAAGAAGACAGAAGACTTGAAGACACAAGACTGCAAGACTGCAAGACGCAAGACGCAAGACGCAAGACGCAAGAGAAGAGCAGATGTAGAACCGCTGCGCTATCTTCTCTTGTCTTGAGTCTTGTATCTTGCCGTCTTGCGTCTTGTCCCAATAACCGATAACTCATACCTTCCCATGCCCTTACCATTCACCTCAGCCGCGATTCTAGGCGCGGGCTCGCTCGGCACCGCTCTGGCCAAATTGCTCGGGCCCAAACTCGAGTCCATCGTGCTGGTTTCTATCGAGGCCAAATGCGTCGATGGCATCAACCGCGAGCACCGCAATCCAAAGTATCTAACATCCATCGAATTGCCACCGCAGGTCCGCGCCACCACTGAGCATCGCGAGGCGCTGAGTCAGCCGCTGGTTATCTTTGCGGTGCCTTCGGCGGCGATTCGCTCGGAGGCGGAAAAGCTCGCCGCGCTGGGGCTGGCGACCGACGTGCCGCTGCTGTCGTGCGGCAAGGGCATCGAACGCAACACCGGCGAGCGGCTCAGTCAGATATTGCGCGATGTGTTTCCGCATAATCCGATCGGCGTTCTAACAGGCCCGAACCACGCCGAGGAAATCGCCATGGATTTGGTCACCTGCGCGGTGGTAGCCTCTAGCGACGCTGGGTTGGCGGACTCGCTACAGGAGCTGTTCACGTTGCCACATTTCCGCGTTTACACCAGTGATGACGTGGCGGGTATCGAGCTCGGCGGCGCAGTGAAAAACGTCTATGCCATCGCCGCCGGCATGGCCCACGGCCTGGGACTCGGCGACAACGCCGTAGCCGCTTTGGTCACCCGCGCCCTAGCCGAAATGACCCGTCTCGGCGTGGCTCTCGGCGGCCGCCAGGAAACGTTTGCCGGGCTCTCCGGCGTCGGTGACCTCATCGTCACATGCTTTTCCGAACACTCGCGCAACCACCGCGTCGGACTCGCCATAGGCACCGGCCAATCGCTCGATGAGGCGGTCGCCGCGCTGGGCATGGTGGCCGAGGGCGTGCCCAACGCGCTGTCGATCCACGACGCCGCCCGCAAGGCCGGGGTGCGCACCCCGATCATCGACGCGGTGTACGCGATTCTCTATCAAGGCAAGCCGGCCGCCGTGGCAATGCGCGAATTGCTCGATCGCGACCCGCGCCCGGAGTGCAGTTAGAAAAGGAACTCAAGACTTACCGGCCTTCGTTAGGCGCATGGCGACGAAATACAGGAAGCATACCCCGGCCACGGCCAGAATGATCCAGGACGCCTCGTGCTTAACGGAGTGGATCAGGTGGGTTAGGTCGACGCCTTCGCCCTTGCGGAGCGCGTCCATTTGTTGGGCATCGAGCTGGTTGCCGACTTTTTGGCCGAGCGCGGCGAGCACCGCGCACCAGATCGCCGAGCCGACGAGGGTGAGCAGGCTGAACTTGGCAAAGCCCATGCCGATGAGGCCGGCGGGGATAGAGATCAAGTGGCGGATGACCGGCAACAATCTAGCGAAAAAGATGCCGCCGCCTTCGTAGCGGTGCATGAAGCGCTCGGCCCGCAAAACCTTCGCCGCAGGCATGAAGCAGTACTTGCCGAAGCGCAGCACCACCGGTCGCCCAACTAACAGGGCGGCCCAATACGTGATGGCCGCGCCCAGCCACGAGCCGAGGGTGCCGGCCACAATCACCCCCGCGAGGGTCATGCTGCCACTGCCATGGGCCGCTAGAATCGCCGCCGGGGGGATCACCAATTCGCTGGGCACCGGAAAAATCGAGCTTTCCATTGCCATCAGCAGGACGACCCCGCCATACCCCCACTCATGCACCCAGTGGAACCAGGTTTCAATCAATGCCTGCATCATACGTGCCGCGAAGAATGCGCAGAAATTCCCCGATGGCAAGACCGAAGCGCGGAAGATAGGCTTCCAGCCTGTCATGAACAACGGGCTTCCAGCCTGTCGTCTCAAGCGCAGACAGGCGGCACGCGCTGTCTTCCATCACAGGCGAGACGCCTGTGGTCCGATCAAAAAGCGCTAAATTGACAGTATTGAGCGCGCCGCCCGTGCCCCACTTGCCGGCGTTACCGGCCCTCGGGTTGGCCGACCTTGCGCAGCGCGGCGAGACGTTGCAGCAGCGGTGGATGCGAGTAATCCAACCACACCCGCAAGGCCGCCGGCGTTGGATGCGATAGGTGATCGACGGAAAGTTTTTTGAGGGCCTCGCCGAGAGCGGCGCCGTCGCCAGTGGCCTTGGCGGCGTAGGCATCGGCCTCAAACTCGTGGCGGCGAGACCAGGTGTTGGCCAGCACGCCTAGCAATTTACTGACAGGCTCCAGCAAGATAACAAATAGCACCAGGCCGACGTGCGGCGAGATAGTTCTAACCCCAAAGGCATCAAACAGCAGGCGCGCGAAATCCCCGTGGGGGTCGGTGGCTAGACCGAGCAGGAAAAAGATGGCGGCGCTTTGCATGATGCCTACAGCCAGCCGCTGCCGGATATGACCGCAACGGAAGTGGCCGATCTCGTGGGCCAGCACGCCAAGCAATTCAGCCTGGCAGCTTTTTTCTATCAGCGTATCGAAGAGCGCGATTTTTTTGCGTTTGCCCAAGCCGGTGAAGAAGGCGTTGGCTTTGGTTGAGCGCTTTGAGCCATCCATCACGAGCACGCCGGAGAGGGGGAAGTGACAGCGATCGCCCAAGGCCTCGATGGCTTGTTTGAGTGGGCCATCGGGCATCGGCGTGAATTTGTTGAACAGCGGCATGATCCACGACGGCGCCAGATAGGTGAGTGCCAGTTGGAAAATCGTGACCACCGCCCAGGCCCACAGCCAGGCGTGGGCGACGTGAGTAAAAATCCACAACACGGCGGCCAGCAGCGGCAGGCCCAACAGGGCGGCGAGCAGCAGGCCTTTTAGGCGGTCGAGGATGAAGGTGCGCGGCGTGGCGCGGTTGAATCCAAATCCCTGCTCGATGACAAACGTATCGTACACCGCAAACGGCAGACCAATGAGGGTTTGCCCTAGCAACAACAGCGACAGAAACACCAGTCCCGCTGGCAATTCCGAGCTGGCCCAGCCACGTGCCAATCCATCTAACCAGCCGAACCCGCCCAGCCCCCAGAACACCAGCAACACGGTTAGCGAGACGCTCGCCTGAAACATGCCGAAGCGGGCATTGACGCGCAGGTAGTCGCGCGCCTGATCGAGTTTTGGCGTGTCCATCAACTCCGCGAGGTCAGCCGGCACCGTAGCGGGGAAGGCCCGCAGGTTCAGCAAGGTGGCGGCCAGTTCGAGTTTCCACAGCGCAAACACGCCCACCACAATGATCACCGTCATGAAATTCCACTCATTCATCCGCGCCAGCATGCAGCGCTCGAGGTGCCCGCGCAATCATAACTGTCCTAAGTCACGAGAGATGTGTTGTAGCGGCGCGTCTATGACCGCCGATGTGCATGAAATGGCGCTAGTTGAATGGCCGCTGCATGGGCTGCGGCGGTTATAGACGCGCCGCTACAATGCGATATATATTCCCGCCCCCTAGGCATCCACCCACACGGATTTCAGATAGGTCCCGTCGGGAAAGTCGGCGGGCATCGGGGAGGCGCGGGTGTTGAGATGGCGGCGCGAGGCGGCGCGGATCTGGCGCTCAAAGTCGCTGGCGTGGAGGCTGCGGCAGTTGGTGGAGCACAGCAGCCAGCCGCCGGGTGTTAGGACGTTGAGGGCGAGGGCGACGAGGGCACCGAAGTCATGTTCAACGCGAAATACCTTTCCCTGCTCATCGCGGGAGAACGTCGGCGGATCGAGGATGATGGCGTCAAACGTGCGGCCTTGCTTGGCAAAGCGCTGCAACCAGTGGAACGTGTCGCCTTTGCAAAAATGATGGGCCGCCGGATCGAGTGAATTATGCGCGAAATTGCGTTTGGCCCAGTCGAGATACGGTTGCGACAGGTCGAGGGTGGTCGTTTCGGCTCCGGCGCTGGCGGCGGCTACGGAAAACGCGCCGGTGTAGGCAAACGTGTTGAGTACGCGCTGGCCGGGTTGGAGGCGGCGGCGGACCTCGGCGCGGTTGTCGCGTTGGTCGAGGAAGATACCTTGCGAATAGCCGGCTTGAAACGAAATTTCAAGCTGCAGGCCGTTTTCGCGGATCTGAAACGGAGTGGTGAGAGCAGGCCCGCAGTGATGGCGCGGAGAGAGTTTCTGCTGTTGGTCGAGGGTTTTCCAATAGCAGGTATGCCCTTGCTGCCGCAACCAGGCGCTGAGCTCCGCCGGCCTGGTAGCTGCCGTAGTGGCCACCAGCCAGTGGTCGGCGTAGGCTTCCAATGTGATGCCGGGCAGCCCGTCGCCGCCACCATCGATGAGGCGCAGCGCGTCGGTCTGCGCGGTGAACAGCGGCACGCGGCGGGCCAGGGCGGCAGTGAGAAGATCAAGCATCTGCGGGGCATGGTAGCCACGAGCTGCCGTCGCCGCAAGACATCTGAGATGTTTGCCGCGGCACTGGGGCAGGCCCGATGTGGGCAATGGGGGTCAGTCCCGCTTT
>WBXE01000141.1 GCA_008932955.1 Verrucomicrobiota bacterium | reverse complement strand
CTAACAAAGCATTATTTCCCTTCGTTCCCTTTGTTACCTTCTGTGAACAACCTCGCCCTTTTTCACGGAAGAGGAATGAGGCGCAGTCCCGCTGGTGATTTCCACGATCCGGCAAATGCCATCGGCGATGGTGAAGCGGACGTTGCTGCCACACAAGTCGGCACCAAAAATGCGGCTGGTATCCCCGGTTTGGGTGGCCGGATGCGGGTCGAGGGCGAGGGCCTCGCGCAGGACGGCTTGGGCACGCGCCGGGAGTTGCTCAAACGCCGCACGGGCGTCCTCGTGGACGCACACCTGGAGGCGCGGCGGGGCTTCGCTGGCGAAGCCGGCGGTGGCATCCAAGGGGCTTTCCGCGTAAGGCAGGTAGGGTTTGATATCGAAGACGGGCGTGCCATCAATCAAATCCAAGCCGCCCAAGCGCAGGACCGCTGCGCCAGAGACCTCGCGCTCGACTCCCTCAAGTCGCACCAGCGACAGGCCGAGGCCGCTGGGCCGGAACGGCGAGCGGGTGGCAAACACGCCGACGCGTTGGTTGCCACCCAGGCGGGGCGGGCGCACCGTCGGATGCCACCCTTGGCCGAGGGTTTGGTGGAAACTAAAGATGAGCCACAGGTGGGAAAATCCGTCGATGCCGCGCAACGCTTCATCGCTGCCATAGGCGTCATGGAAAACCAGGCTACCCCAGGCGCTCGGGCACAGGCCCGGCTGGCGCGGGGCGGCGAATTTGCCGCCGAAGCACGAGCGGATGACCCCGATGGGTTCAATGGTCATGGCTTGGGGGCGGCTGGCGGAAGGGGTAGGGAGCCACCACATTCCTGTGGTGGTTGCGGAAACGCGGCCCATGAGTGCGTGCTGAAGGGCCGGTTCATGGGCGGTTCTTCCTCATGGCGACAGGAATGTCGCCGCTCCTCAAGGCTGCCGCGCGGCCGATTTTCACCGGGTCTTGAAGTGGACGCTGCCGCGCAGCACCGTGCCCTCGCGGCGGCTGTGAATCGTTAGGGAGTCCAGTTCGGCGATGGCGTCGAGCCACTGCGCACGAGTGGTCTTGCTGGCGGTGAATTTGGCGAGTTGCGGGGAGCCCTCGCCAAACACGGCTTGGGCATTTTCATCCAGCAGTTGCATGGTTTCGGCGCCGCATTCTTGCATCGCCTTAAAATCCATTTTGAGGTACATGCCGTAGCGGCCTGGTTGGCCGTGCTCGGCGTCGGCGAGGAGTTCCAGTGCGCGGGTTTTCGAGGTTGAGGCGGCAAACCACTTGTCGCCAACCGTCACCGACGGCACGAAATCATCGTTGAAGAATGGCATGGAAATAAACCAGGTCGTGTAGCCATTCTTGTCCGAACTGAGGGGTTTTTGCATCGGGATTTCCTGGCCGGCGACTGTGCTCACCTTGGCCAGCAGCTTGGTGCAGGCCGCGCTCATCTTGGCCCACGAGGACGCCAGCTTGGCGCGGTCGCTTACGGGATAAATCATCGTGGCACGCGGGAAACGGCCTTTATCGACCAGTAGTTTAGGCACGCCGGGGAGGGTCGGCACGCTGCCCTTGAGGTCGACGATGAACGCGCGTTCCTGGCCAAGACCATCGTTCATCTCGCCTTTGACGGCATCCCAGAGGGTCACGGCGTCGCTGCGGAACTTGTCATTAAACAGGGTGGCCATGCCCTTGAATTGCTTCATCTGACCGCCTTCCAGCGGCAGTTCCGAGACTTTCATCGCCATCGCATAGGCGGTCTCCACCAAGGCCTCGCCATAAGCGCGGGCTTTCACGTCGTAGGCGGCGTCGGAGCTCCAGTTGACAAATATCGCCACATCGGCGGCATCGCCCAAATGGCTCAACTTAGCCGGGGTTTTCCAGTCGATGGCACCGGCATCCTGGCCGCCGAAGCATTCCACTTTGAGCCCATGCTCAAAAAATGCGACCATGCCCAGGGCTTCCATGCCACCGAGTTTGCGCAGCGCGGCTTCGCGTTCGGTCACCAATTGCAGCATCGCCTGCAAGTCGCGGGTGTCGCCCGCGCCGTCTTCACTGGCTAGGCCGTCGCGCAAGCCGTTGGTGTAGGAGGCCAGCCCGCCTTGAATCTGATGGATGGCATGGGTGGCGCTGTCGTTGCCGACGATCAGGGCGGCGAGGTCCTTCGCCGCATAGGCGTCGGAAAATGCCAGGGCGCTGCCGCTGGTTAGTGACTTGGCGGACTCGCTGACGAGGTGGCAATCCGCTTCGGTGGCACCGATGAACACCACGACATATTCGCCGAGGGTAGCGGAGGCAATCACCAGGTTTTTCTTGGCGATGGCAGCGAGCAGTTTGCTAGCGGTTTCGGCGCCGAGCGCGGTGTCCATCTCCTCGCGGCCGTTGGCCATTTGCGCGGAGATTTTGGAGCCCAGCAGTTTGAAGCCGCTGAATTTGCCACCGGCCTGTTCAAAGTCCACGGTTTCGACCATTTCGCCGGCTTGTCCGATGTTGCCCAAGGTATCGGCTACAGCCGCAGCCACTGCCGCCTGTTTGTCCTTGCTGCTGCGGAACGCCACATAAGTGGGCGGCATGTTGGACCGCTCCAACAGAGCCAGGCCGCCCTCCGTATCGTTGATCATGTTTTTGGCCAACTCCTCGCTGAAGTTTTTGCCCATAGCGCTCGATAAGGTGGACAGATCGCCGGCCTTAACGGCTAGCGCGTATGCCTTGGCCAAGGCGCGCATTTGGAAATAGTTTAGGCGGGTGCCCAGGGTGACGAGATTGCCGAGTTGTTCGCCGGCGGATTTGCCCACCGCAACCGTCACTTCCAAGCCGAGCATGTCGCCTGCGGCGATGGACCTGGCCGGGAGGTCATCGTCGCTTGTAGTCACCGCGTCGCTGTCATCACCTGCGTCGGGTGCTTCAAAGGGGGCGGCGGCGGGTTTTTCCGCGGCGGCGGTTTTTTTGGTCTTTTCCTGTTCGCCTTCGGGGATTGCGAAATCCTCGTCCGCAGGTTTCATCTCTTGGTCCATCTCCTCACCTGGCATCATTTGCGGTCCCATGCCCATGAGTCCCCCTCCAAGCTGTTTTTCGATGACCTTCCAGAGCTTCATACCCTTGGTCCGCGCACTGATTTTGCTGCCGTTGTAGATGGAAATCACCGATTCGGTGTCCTGCGGCAAATACCTTACAAAACCGAGCTTGACCGCGCGCTCCTCCGCACTCAGCGCCATGTTTTCCCCAGCCACAGATGGAGCCGGACTCGTCGGGCTGGTCGGGTGGCTTTCCGTTGGGCTGGTCGTCGCCGGTGGGGTGGATGGACCCGGGCGGGCGGTTTCCCCGCTCTTCTTGCATGCTCCGAACGTGAAAACCACCGCCGGAATGACCACCCAAAACAATCGCTTTTTCATAGAGGCTTGAAAATTAGTCAAGGCCCTGCCTGCAAGCAAGCACAATGGTCGCCGCCGCCAAAAAACCGCGAACCAGCCCTTAGCCTAGAAAGGAAGAAAGAAACCACGGGTTTCAGGGAATACACGGATTAAGAAAGAGTTATGAATTTTATGGCATTTACCATTTGGCAAACCCGAGATTTGATAGATGAGGACCATCTTATCCCTGTAATCCTCTTCAATCCGTGAAATCTGTGGTAAAAAAACCGCGCTGCAACCATTTCCATTGTCCTTTTTAGGGTTAGTGGCCGGGCGGTGGGTTTCTTGCGCTTGATTGAATTTCCGGAGTTGCGCATTCGGCCGCCCCGGTCAATGTTGCGGCCGACGCAACCCCATGGCCGCCAGCCCCTCCACGCCCACTCACAGCGATTTATTCCCGTTCGACCTCGTCCGCCCGCAACTTGAGCGCGTCGAGGTGGCGATTCGCGAGCAGATCCTCGCCTTTGATCCTGCCGTAGAACCGTACGTCGATTACGTCTGCAATACCTCCGGCAAACGCATTCGTCCCGCTCTGGCCATCCTCGTCGGCGGCGCCACCGGCGGCGTCAGTGACCAGCACCTCAAGATCGGCGTCATCCTCGAACTCATCCACATGGCCACCCTGGTGCATGACGATATCATGGATGGGGCCACCATCCGCCGGATGGTGCCCACCGCCAATGCCAAATGGGGCAACGCGCTGTCGGTGTTGTTGGGCGATGCGCTCTTTTCGCATGCGCTGACGCTGGCTACCGACTTCAATAGCATCGATATTTGTCGCAAGGTCGGCAATTCCGCCCGCGAAGTGTGCCAAGGCGAAATCATCCAGACCCAGCGCCGCTTCGACCTTTCCCTAACCAAGGAGGACTATTTCCGCATCATCGAAATGAAAACCGGTGTCCTGTTTGCCGCCGCCACCGGGCTGGCCGCCAACCTCTCCGGCGTCGATGCCGCCACCGAGGCCAAGCTCTACAGCTACGGCATGAAACTCGGCACGGCCTATCAAATCTACGACGACTGCCTGGATCTGGTGGGTGCCGAGGAGGTGGTTGGTAAGACCTTGCGCACGGATTTGGCCAAGGGTAAACTCACCCTGCCTATCCTCAATTTGTTGGAAACCGCCTCCGAAGCCCAGCGCACCAAACTCAATAAACGCATCCTCGAGCAACAACCGTTCGACCTGCCGGTGCTCGTCGGCATCGCCGAATACGAGGGCTCGATCGAAAGCGCTGTGGATACCGCGCTGAACTTGTTGGAAGAAAGCCGCCGAGAAATCGACACGCTCGACGCCTCGATCCACTCCGACGCGCTGGCCCAGATCACTTGGTTTTTAGCCGGCCTGCTCGACAAGTGCCGCCGCTAGCCGTGCATCTTGCCGACTGGCAATTCCATAGGGAGCGACGACCTTACTGTCGTCGTGTGGAAGTGAGATCCATGAACCGAGCCTTCGGCACGCATGCATGGGCCGCCCTTCCGCTACCACCACAAGAATGTGGTGGCTCCTTACCGCTCCAAGGTGACTTCTGCCGCTAGATCGGTGCCGGGGCTTTCACGCGGGACTTTGGCAAGTCCCGCTCCAGCCTGTTATTCCATGTTGGATATCGCTCCACAGCATGGTTTCCTCTTCGAACATGAAGCGGCCTAGAAACGCTTGCTGGTCTAGCAGCAAAGGTAACCACAGGCGGTCGTCGGCCCACATGCGGTGATAGGGGATGGCATCCACGGCGGCCCACAGTGGGGTGGCCTCGGCGGTTTCGGTAGGGGTTCCGGAGAACTGCTCGGCGCAGAACACATGGCAGAGAATGTCCGGGTGGTCGGACATGGCGAACCACAATTCGCCGAGCTTGCGCGGGGCATGCGGGGTGATGCACAGCTCCTCCTGGGTTTCGCGGATAGCGGCTTGCAGGGGCGTCTCGCCGGGCTCAATCTTGCCTCCGGGGCCGTTGATTTTACCGGCACCGAGGCCGCGTTTTTTTTCGATGAGCAGCACTTGTCCGTCGCGCACAATGAACATCAGCGTGGCGAGCATGACTCCTTGCCAGGAACTCCAGTCGATCGGGGATGTGGTCATGTGGCAAGGCGTGGGGGCTAATCGGGTCACCTCCCCGGTTTCTGCTGCTGGCGGAAGTCCTCGTCGAGCTTTTTCTTCTCTTCCTGCTGGCGCTGGCGGGCATCCCCCGCGGCTTGCTGGCGCTGGGCCTCGGCTTGTTGGGCTCGTTGTTGGTTGGCGGCTTCGGCCTGGCGCTGGCGAGCTTCCTCGGCGGCTTGCTGGCGCTGGGCATTGGCTTGCTCGGCTCGTTGTTGGTTGGCGGCCTCGGCCTGGCGTTGGCGGGCTTCCTCAGCGGCTTGCTGGCGCTGGGCATTGGCTTGTTGGGCTCGTTGTTGGTTGGCTGCTTCGGCCTGGCGCTGGCGAGCTTCCTCAGCGGCTTGCTGGCGCTGGGCATTGGCTTGCTCGACTCGCTGTTGGTTGGCTGCTTCGGCCTGGCGCTGGCGAGCTTCCTCAGCGGCTTGCTGGCGCTGGGCATTGGCTTGCTCGACTCGTTGTTGGTTGGCGGCTTCGGCCTGGCGTTGGCGGGCTTCCTCAGCGGCTTGCTGGCGCTGGGCATTGGCTTGCTCGGCTCGTTGTTGGTTGGCGGCTTCGGCCTGGCGTTGGCGGGCTGCCTCAGCCTGTGGGCGGGCGGGTTCCTGTCGGGTTGTAGGGGGATCCGGGGTAATCGGCGGCGCTTCGCTTAGGCGCTTGGGTTGGGGACCTACAGCCGGCTGATCGGCAGCTTGGGGCGTGGCAGCGGCATCGGTCCGGGCCGGATGCTTCGGAGCATCTGGAGGAGTGATAGCGGCGGCAGGACCCGTGGCGAGTTCAACACCGGGTTGCGCAGGAACCTCCGGCTTGCGGGCGGGTTGTCCGGGCTTAGGCCCTACAGCCGGCTGATCGGCGGCTTGGCGCGTGGCATCGGGGTCGGTCCGGGCCGGATGCTTCGGAGCATCTGGAGG
>WBXE01000140.1 GCA_008932955.1 Verrucomicrobiota bacterium | reverse complement strand
GAAGTTGGCGTCGGCACCATCGCCGCAGGCGTCGCCAAGGCTCACGCCGATGTCATCCTCATCTCCGGCCACGACGGCGGCACCGGCGCCTCGCCCATGTCCTCGATCTATCACGCCGGCGCACCTTGGGAACTCGGCCTTGCCGAAACTAACCAAATCTTGCTGCTCAACGACCTGCGCAGCCGCGTGGTGCTGGAAACCGATGGCCAGCTCAAAACCGGCCGCGATGTGGCCATTGCCACCCTGCTAGGTGCCGAAGAATACGGATTCGCCACCGCTCCGTTGGTGAGCGTCGGCTGCCTGATGATGCGCGTTTGCCAGAAAAACACCTGCCCCGTCGGCATCGCCACCCAAGACCCGGAATTGCGCAAAAACTTCGCCGGAAAACCCGAGCACGTCGTCAATTTCATGCGCTTCATCGCGATGGAAATGCGCGAAATCATGGCCGAGTGCGGCTTCCGCACCATCAATGAAATGGTCGGCCACGTCGAGTGCCTGGATACCGCCGAGGCCACCCACCATTGGAAAGCGAAGGGCATCGATCTAACAAGCATCTTCCACCGCCCCGACGTGGTAGACCGGGTGGGCACCTATGCTCAGATCGCCCAAGATCACGGGCTGGCTCAGGCGCTAGACAACACTCACCTGCTGGCGCTGTGCGAGCCGGCAATTTTGCGCGGTGAAAAAGTCCGCATCGAGTTGCCCATCGCCAACGTCAACCGGGTAGTGGGTACCATCACCGGCAGTGAAATCAGTCGCAGGCATGGCGGCAAGGGCTTGCCAGAGGGCACCATCGAGCTCAAATTCCGCGGCAGCGCCGGCCAATCCTTCGCGGCCTTCACGCCCACCGGCATGACCTTTGAACTGGAAGGCGATGCCAATGACTATGTTGGCAAGGGCTTGTCCGGCGCCAACATCATTATCTATCCGCCGCGCGGCGCTCAGTACAAAGCTGGCGACAACGTCATCATAGGCAACGTCGCCTTCTATGGCGCCACCCAAGGCCAGGCGTTCATCTGCGGCATCGCCGGCGAGCGCTTCTGCGTGCGCAACTCCGGCGTAAGTGCCGTGGTCGAAGGCATCGGTGACCATGGCTGCGAATACATGACGGGTGGCGAGGTGATCGTGTTAGGCGAGACTGGCCGCAACTTCGCCGCCGGCATGTCTGGCGGTTGTGCCTATGTCTATGATATCGACGGCATGTTTGATAAACGCCTCAACATGGAGATGGTCAACCTCTATCGGTTGATCGAATCCGATGACGCGGATATCGCCAAGGTCAAAGCCACCATCCAAGCGCACCTCAAGCACACCGGATCGCAACGCGCCGCCTGGCTGCTGGAGCACTGGGATGCCGAGCTACCCAAGTTTTTCAAGGTCATGCCCCGCGACTACGAACGGATGCTCGAATGCTTCAAGAAAGTCGAAGCCCAAGGCTTGTCTGGCGACGCCGCCGCCATGGCCGCCTTCGAAGAAAACCTCAAGGACCTCGCCCGCGTCGGCGGAAACTAACAAACTTACAACGACATATCATGGGCAAGCCAACAGGATTCATGGAACTGGAACGGAAGACCGATTCCGAAACCGCGCCGCTCGAGCGCATCAAGCACTGGAATGAGTTCAAGATCCATCCAGACGAAAAACACCAGCGCGAACAAGGCGCTCGCTGCATGGATTGCGGCACCCCCTTTTGCCACACCGGCCACTTGGTCGCCGGCATGGCCAGCGGCTGCCCGGTTAACAACCTCATCCCGGAATGGAATGACCTGATTTTCCGCGGCCGTTGGAAAGAAGCCCTTCAGCGCCTGCATAAAACTAACAACTTCCCGGAATTCACCGGCCGCGTCTGCCCTGCCCCCTGCGAAGGGTCATGCGTGCTCGGCGTGATCAAGCCGCCCGTGGCTATCAAAAACAACGAGTGCGCTATCATCGACCGCGGCTGGCAGCAAGGCTGGGTCACCCCCAGAATCCCAGCCACCCGCAGCGGCAAAAAAGTCGCCATCGTCGGCTCCGGCCCCGCCGGCCTCGCCTGCGCCGACCAACTCAACCAGGCCGGCCACAACGTCACCGTATTCGAGCGCGACGACCGCGTTGGCGGATTGCTGATGTATGGCATTCCTAACATGAAGCTCGACAAGCGTGAAGTGGTTGCACGTCGGGTCAACCTGCTGCGCGAGGAAGGCATCGAGTTCAAGACCGGCGTCAGCGTCGGCACCGATCCGCATTGGAGCACCGAGCGACTGCGCCGAGACTTCGACGCCGTAGTGCTATGCTGCGGTGCCACCCAGGCCCGCGACCTGCCCATCGCCGGCCGCGACGCCGCCGGCGTGCATCTGGCGATGACATTTCTAAGTGAAAACACGCGCTATCAGCTAGATCACGATTTCGACGCTTCGCTGCCCGCGCTCAATGCCGCTGGCAAGCAAGTGGTGGTCATCGGTGGTGGTGACACCGGCACCGACTGCGTCGGCACCAGCCTGCGCCACGGCTGCAAGAGTGTGATCCAGTTGGAGATATTGCCCAAGCCGCCGCTGGAACGCGCAGCGGACAATCCATGGCCCGAATGGCCCAAAGTTTACAAGATGGATTATGGCCAAGAGGAAGCCGCGGCACTGCAAGGCGGTGACCCGCGCCAATACTTGGTACAGACCAAACGCTTCATCAAGGATGCCGCCGGCCAACTAACCGGACTGGAACTGGTGGACATCCAATGGGGCAAGGACGCCCAAGGCCGCTTCGTGCCGCAGGAGATTGACGGCTCGCTGCGCATCATCCCCGCCCAACTCATCCTGCTCGCCATGGGCTTCACCGGCCCCGAGTCTAACATTATCGACAAGTTTGCTCTCGATACCGACCCGCGCTCAAACGTCAAAGCCACGCACGGCGACTTCAGCACCAACCTCACAGGCGTGTTTGCAGCCGGCGACATGCGCCGCGGCCAATCGCTGGTGGTCTGGGCGATCAACGAGGGCCGCGGTGCCGCCCGTGAGTGCGACCGCTTCCTGATGGGCAGCACCCAGCTGCCGTAATCCCCTCCCGCGTGGAACCTATCCGCTATTTCAATCGCCACACCGGCACCCTCGAGACCGAACACGTCTATGGCGAGGCCTTCCTGCGCTGGACCTACGGCCATCCGCTCGGCGCGCTGGCTCTCGCCGCGCTGGTCAAGCGCCCGGCTTTTTCGAAATGGTATGGCCACCGCATGAACCGCGCGGCCTCTGCTGCCAAGATCGCCCCCTTCATCGCCCGTTACGGCCTGGATTCCACCGAGTTTGCCGAGCTTCCCGAGGCCTTTGCCAACTTCAACGAGTTTTTCTATCGGAAACTCAAACCCGCCGCCCGCCCAATCGACGCCGATATCTCCGCGGCTGTGTTTCCGGCCGACGGCCGCCATCTCGGGTTCGAGCGGGCCTCTGCCATCAGCGGCGTGTTCGTCAAGGGTCAGCGCTTCGACCTCACAAGCCTGTTAGGTGATGCCGCCCTCGCGGCGCGCTATGCCGATGGGGCGCTGGTGCTCTCGCGCCTGTGCCCGGTGGATTACCATCGTTTTCACTTTCCCGTGGCCGGCATTCCAGGACCCACCCACAGCATCGGCGGCCCCTTGTTTTCGGTGTCTCCCCTCGCCCTGCGCCAACACCTGTCTTACCTCTGGACTAACAAACGAACGCTCACCCGTCTCGAAACTCCTAACTTTGGAACGGTGCTGTTGTTGGAGATTGGTGCCACCTGCGTCGGCACCATCGCCCAAACCTATCGTGTTGGCAGCCCGGTGGCCAAGGCTGCCGAAAAAGGCTACTTTGCCTTCGGCGGCTCTTCCACCATCACCCTGTTTGAGCCAGGCGCCATCCGCCTCGCAGCCGACCTGCGCGAGCACTCCGCCTCCTACACCGAACTCTACGCCCGCATCGGCTCCCGCATCGGTTGCGCTACCTAGAGGCTGCCAATCATCGACCTCGCAAGCCATCATGAGGTATGGTGTAGCGGCAGTCTGTGACCGCCAGTGTGATTGAGATGGCGCTTGTCCAATACAGCTGATTCATCAGCAGATCATGCACAGCGGCGCTCATAGACACGCCGCTACAATCCCGCAGAGAGCCTGCGCGGCTTGGCAACCAGCGCGCATGCACGGCGCAACTTCGGGGTTGCCTCCATTGGCCAATCCGGCTTCTCTGCTGCATGCGAATTTCCCGCCAAACGGTGTTGGACTGGCTGCCGCCTCTGCTCTGGATGGCGGTGATTTTCTCGGCCTCGAGTGATACCGGCTCGGCACAGCATTCCTCAAGGTTTTTTGAGCCCTTGATGCACTGGCTATTTCCTCTGATGGCCAAGACCCGACTCGATGCAATCCATTATCTATTGCGCAAATGTGGCCACCTCACGGAATTCGCCGTGCTCGCCGTGCTCATGTGGCGGGCCATCCGCCACGCCTCCCCGATCTCGCCCCACCCCTGGCGCTGGTCCGAGGCGGCCCTCGCTCTGTCGTTTGTGATGCTCTACGCGGCCAGCGACGAATTCCATCAGACCTTTGTCCCCGGTCGCACCGGTCAGCTGTCCGACGTGTTCATTGACGCCAGCGGCGCAGCCATCGGCCTCGGCTTGCTGTGGCTCGTAGGCACCCTCCGCAAACGTTGGTAATAGCCGCCGCAAGCACAGCTCGCAGAATTCGCGGTGGATTCCCACATTTTGCCAAAATGAGGGTTGCCCGCTGCCAACAAATCGTTTCCACTGCACGCCATGCGTTACGAACCTATCGACCCTCAGTTCTTCATCCGCAATCGCGAGCGCCTGCGCAGCTTGCTCAAGCCTAACAGCATTGTAATCCTCCGCGCCAACGACATCCTGCCAACCAATGCGGATGGTACGATGGCATTCAAACAAAACACCGATCTATTCTATCTCACCGGGGTGGATCAGGAGGACACCGTGCTGGTGATGATGCCCGATGCAGTGGATCCGAAAGACCGCGAATTGCTCTTCGTCAAAGAAACCAGCGAGTTGATCGCCATTTGGGAAGGTGACAAGCTCACCAAGGAGGCCGCCCGCGCCACCAGCGGCATCGAGCGGGTCGAGTGGAGCGCAGCGTTTGATTCCTTGCTGCACCGCTTGGCGCCACAGGCCGACCATATCTATCTGTTCACCAATGAACACCTGCGGGCCAGTGTGGTGGTGGAAACGGCCAATGCGCGTTTCATCAAGGAATGCCAGAACCGCTACCCGCTGCACCGCTACGAGCGCTTGGCTCAGGTCATGAACCGGCTACGCATCATCAAAGATCCGTTGGAAATTAAACTCTTGCAGCATGCCTGCGATATCACCGAAGCCGGCTTCCGCCGCGTGCTCGGTTTCCTCAAACCCGGCGTGGGTGAGTGGGAAATCGAGGCCGAGTTCATTCATGAATTCATCCGCCGCGGGTCGCGCGGCTTCGCCTATAGCCCAATCATCGGCTCAGGCAAAAATGCCTGCGTCCTGCATTACATCGAGAACGATAAAATCTGTCGCGATGGTGAGCTCGTCCTCATGGACGTGGCTGCCGAATATGCCGGCTGGAACTCCGACCTAACCCGCACCGTGCCCGTCAATGGCCGCTTCACCCCGCGCCAACGCCAGGTGTACGACGCGGTGTTGCGCGTCGTGCGCGGATCTAACGAGATCCTGCGTCCCGGCATCCGCCCGCTCGAATACCAACAGCTAACCGTCGAGATGATGGAACGCGAACTCATCGGCCTGGGACTCATCGACGCCAAGGCTGCCAAGGAGCAAGGCCCCGATAAATTACTGGTCAAAAAATACTTCATGCATAGCACTTCGCACCACCTCGGGCTCGACGTGCATGACGTATTTCCGCCGCACGAAACGTTTGCCGAAGGCATGGTCTTCACCATCGAACCGGGCATCTACATCCGCGAGGAAGGCCTTGCCGTGCGCCTCGAAAACGATATCCTCATCGGCAAGGACTCCAACTTCGACCTCATGGGCAACATCCCCATCGAAGCCGACGAAATCGAAGCCCTCATGGCTAAATAACCACCCTACTCTGCTGCAGCCTAGAAATGCCACCACTAGCATCCGCCGCTCGCTTCGGGCCGATGCTTGCCTGTGGAGGGGCTTAGAACAGCTTGCGGATTGCGATCTACAACGCGCAACAACGCCTTGGCCGACCTTCTGGTTCTCGTCGCCCCTGCTCCCAATTCTGAAGCGTCCTGATGCTCACACCGATCATCTGTGAAAAATCTGACTGAGTAAGGCCGGTCCGTTCCCTTAGCCCCTTCACATACCAGTCGGTCAGTGTTGATCGTCGTTGCGCAAGCTTTCCGCCGTGCATGATGCCGCCCATCTGCTTCACACTCAGCAGCGGCTTCTGAAAATTCTCATCGTTCATTTGTGTAT
>WBXE01000139.1 GCA_008932955.1 Verrucomicrobiota bacterium | reverse complement strand
CCGTTAACTCCGGGTATTAGTCGCATCCCGCGCAAGCGGGGCGTTTCGCCTCGGCGAAGTGAGAGAAATGACCGTCCAACCCCGCGCGAGCGGGGCGGACAAAATCCGGCTTACAGGGGAGCGGCACTTCCCCCCGCCTCCGGGCTGGATGCCCGGTCTGCGTGGCGCGTATGACCTGTGCCGGAGTGGCCCTGGAGAATATCGCCCCAGCCCGGAGAATTCTGCTTGAAATTTGCCGACACTTGGTCACCATCCGAATTTCGTTCTCTGATGATTAACTCTAACTCTATTGCCGCCTTTCAGGCGCCCGAACCCGCCATTCTCGCCCCGTTTTTTCCGGGCTATGAGATCGATAGCCTCATTGCCACTGGTGGCATGGGCGCGGTTTACAAAGCACTGCAACTCTCGCTGGATCGCCCGGTGGCTATCAAAATTCTGCGACCCGAGTTTGGCCAGGATGCATCGTTTCGTGCCAATTTTGAGGCCGAAGCCAAGGCGATGGCGCGCTTGAATCATCCCAGCCTGATTGGCGTCTATGACTTTGGCGAGGTGGCCGGCATGCTTTTCATCATCATGGAGTTTGTGCAGGGGCAAACACTCTACCATTCGGCACATGGTCTCGCCATCGCCACAGATACGGCCGCCAACATCGTCGCTGGCATCTGCCTGGGCCTCGCCCACGCCCACGAAAACGGCATCCTGCATCGCGATATCAAACCCGGAAATATCTTGCTCGATCCTCACGCACAGCCAAAAATCGGCGACTTCGGCCTGGCTCGGCCGATCGACGCCGCGCACGAGGCTGGCGAGGCGATTTTCGGCACGCCCCACTACACCGCCCCAGAAGTACTGCAGTACCCGCATCAGGTCGACGCCCGGGCCGACATTTTTTCCGTGGGAGTGGTGCTCCACGAATTGTTGACCGGACGGCTACCCGCCAGCGATTTACGACCGGCTTCGGTCATTTGCGGGTGCGACGCACGGTTTGATGCGATCATCCGCCGCGCCACCCATCCGCTGCCGGATCTGCGCTACTCCAGTGCCGCAGACATGGCCAAGGATCTGCATGTCTTCTGCGCGGGCGTGCCGACATCGGCTGCCGCCACCGCCAAAACCGTGGGACCGCGCGGCCCTTCCGCAGCCCGCCCCATACCCGCCAGCCAGCCAGCTAAGGGCCCGACCCGCAAGTCATCCGGCAACACGGCCATCATGTTATGCTTAGGGGGGGGCGTGGTGGCCGCCGTAGCCTACTTGGGGTTTTCCCGAGCTTTCCATACGAATACGCCTGCCACCATCCCTCTCACGGCACCGGCTTCACCGCCGCCCCAGCGTTCCACACCGCCGCCAGCCGTGATGGACCATCCTTCTGAACCAACCCATACCGTGCCGCTGCCCGTGCCCGCAGCCGCTCATATCGAGCCCGTTGCTTCGGCACCCGAGGTCCTTGCGGCCAACACCCCAGCCGTTGCGCCGGAGCCAGAACCCCAACCCACCCCTCCTGCGCCAACCTTTGACGTGCCTGGCTTTCTCGACCTCGCCCGCGACGTGATGCGCCAGAAGGCCAGTCCCTTCGTCACAGCTTCCCAAAAGGGGATCGAAGGGAACTACAACGAGTTCGAACGCCAAATCACCTATCGGGTCCACCTACTCGATAAGTACAGAAAGGTCACCATTGGGGCACTCGTCGACGCTGCCTTTGAAAAATGGCGTGCCGCTGGCAAGCGCCTGCCCAGCGATCTTGATCTGCTTGAAGGCAAACCAGATACGCCAACTCCTCGCGGTTCCAGCGGCCACAGTGGGGACCCGGAAAGGGACTTTTATGATAAGGTCACTGGCATCCATGCCAAGTTTCTGGCCAAACAAGTCGTGCTCGAGCACGACTTGGATGCCTCCCTCCTCAAACTCGCCTCTAGCTATATCTTCGGTCTCACCAAACAGATCGAACGACTCACTGCGCCCAACGCAGCTCCAGCCGTCGCCTTGCTGCGTGCGGAAATCAGTGAGACCCAGAACCGCCCACTCTACTTCGCCAATCTAATGCGCGGCATCAATCCAAATGCCCCGCAACCCCCTCCCGTCGAGCCCACGGCCCCCGCCGAGAATTGAACCCAAACTCTCGTGTTTATTAGTGATGAACTCACTCCGGCACTTCGCGCAAATGCTCGATCGCATCTCGCAAGTCATCTGGCGTTACCACCTCGCTGACGTACGCACTGCCCAGCGCGTCCAACAACACAAAACGTATCTCACCCGCCGCAAATTTCTTATCATGGGCGAGTTTCCCCATGATAGTTGGAGTGGCAATCGCGGCGTCGAGCACCAGCGGTAGTTGATATTTTTTCAACAAACCCAGCAACCTGCCGCTGGCATCCGGAGCCAGTTGGCAGTGGCGTTGTGAGAGGAATAAGGCGGCGCGCAAGCCCAGTGCGATGGCTTCCCCGTGAAGCATCTGGCCGTAGGGAATGGCGGCCTCGATGCCGTGACCGATGGTGTGTCCGAAGTTGAGCAGGGCGCGGATGCCGAGGGTTTCGTGTTCGTCGGCTTCGACAATCCGCGCCTTGATGGCAATATTGCGGGCAATCAATTCGGCCGGCACTTCCCGGCGGTCCGGGTCGAGCGCCGCGAGCTCGGCGAGCATCGCCGCGTCGCGGATCGCCGCATGCTTGATCGCCTCGGCAAACCCCTCGCAAAACTCGCGCTGCGGCAGCGTGCGCAGCGTCTGCGGATCGACGAGCACCAACTGCGGCTGATGAAAACACCCCAACAGGTTCTTCCCCTCGCCGACGTTGACCCCGGTTTTGCCACCCACCGAGGAATCGACTTGAGCAACGATGGTGGTGGGGATTTGCACTAGCGGAATGCCGCGGAAAAAGATGGCGGCGACGAAGCCGGCAAGGTCGCCGACCACCCCGCCGCCAAGGGCCACCACCAGTGAGCGACGATCGTGGCCGGCGCGAATCATTTCCCGGCATACTTCCTCCGCCTGCGCCATCGACTTGGAGGCTTCCCCGGCAGGAATGACGTGCAAACTCGGCCTGCAACCCGCCGCTACCAGCGAGCTGAGCAATACCTCACTGTGAAAACCTGCCACCCGCTCGTCACTGATGACCGCCGCGCGGCGGCCACGCAGGCCGGTCGCGGCGATTGCCGCGCCCGCCCGACCTAGCAAGCCAGCTTCGACCACCACATCATACGAACGATCGGCCAGATTCACATGCACGTGCGACATGGCCGCAGCTTGAAACAGCTTCGGGTGGATGTCCAATACTTTGGCTTGCAGCGCCTAGCCAATGCGGCTTGGCTGGGCCATGGACATTCGCCAGTACGACCAGCAGCTGCCGTTCTCCACCAAAGATGGCTCGACCATCCGCAGTTTGTTGGACCGAGCTAACGCCCCGGTGGCCAATCAAAGCCTCGCCGAGGCAACCCTGTCCACCGGTGCCTCTACCCAACGCCACCACCACCGCCTGAGCGAGGAATTTTACTATCTGCTAGCTGGGCGCGGGATGATGGAAATTGACGGTGAGGAGCGCGAGGTCGGGGCGGGCGACGCGGTATTGATTCCCGCAGGTGCCTGGCACCAGATCCGCGCGCTCGAGCCCTTGCGCTTCCTCTGCTGTTGCGCCCCGCCCTACGCTCACGAGGATACTTATTTCTAGCAGAGGTATGCTAAGGAGCCACCACATTTTGTGGTGATAGCGGAAGGGCGGCCCATGAGGACGTGCCCGAAGGCTCGGTGCATGCTCGTTCCTTCCGCACGACGACAGTAACGTCGTCGCTCCCTAACGAGCAGCAGCGGAGCCAAGTTACTCGGGACGGATGGTCCCGCCTGTCCGTGCCGTCACTCCAGACTGGAAGCCCGGCGTCCATGACAGGCCGGCTGCCTGTACTCCCCGCGGCTACACTCCGCCCAGCATCGCCTGCAGGGCGGCTTCATCGAGGATTGGCACGTTGAGGGAGACGGCTTTGTCGCGCTTGGAGCCGCCGCCCTCGCCGCAGATTAGATAGTGGGTCTTGGCGGAAATTGCCCCGCTGACCTTGCCGCCCTGGCTCTCGATGAACTCCTTCATCGCGTCGCGCTCGATGCTCAGCGTGCCGGTGATGACAAAGGTTTTTCCGGTGAGCGGTAGATTTGTCAGATTGGAGTCTGGGAGGTAATTGTCCGATGCTGGATCGATGCCAAGTTCGCTAAGGCGGTTGAGAACGTGGCGCCCGGATTCCGATCGCAGGTAGTCGAGAGTGTTTTGTGCGGCGACTCCACCGAGATCAGGGCTGATCGGAAGTGAAACGTGAATTTTCCCTAGTTCTGCATCCAGTTCTTGGCTTAGCCGTGCAATATCGGCTTTGTAAATTTTGGCAATATCTCTTCGCCGCGAACTCTCCTCTTCGCTGATGGGGATGTTTTTGGGCTTCGCCGGGTGAGTTTTGATCCAAGTGTCCTTGGTGCCTCTCTCAGCGATGATGGCCAGCAACGGACTATCCACCAAATCCGCCAGATTCTTGAAGAGCCGGGCCAACTCTTTCGTCGCGGATTCGCCGAGTTGGCGGATGCCCATGGCGTAGAGCCAGCGGTGGAGCGGCTTGGTTTTGGCGGCCTGGAGTGCGCCGAGAATGCGGGCGGCGTTTTTTTCGCCGAAGCGGCGGGGGTCTTCCGCAGTGCCGGTGTTGAGGTTGGCGAGCGTGATTTCGGTTAGTGAAAACAGTTCCAGCGGGGTGGCGCAATGACCGAGGCGCACCAGGGCCTCGGCGACCGCCTCGCCGAGGCCATCGATATCGAGGGCCTTGCGTGACGCGAAGTGAGTGATATGGGTGACAGCCTGGGCAGGGCACTGGAAGTTGGTGCAACGCCAGGCGACGAAGCCCTCTTCCTGTGAGATGGAGCCGCCGCAGGACGGGCACTTGCCGCCGACATGCTCAAACAGTGAAAACGGCGTGGCACCGGCAACCGGACGGGTGACCTTGACGATGGCCGGAATGATTTCACCGGCTTTTTCCACCAGCACCGTGGCACCAATGTGGATTTGTTTGCGGTCTATTTCGTCCTGGTTGTGCAGCGTGGCGCGCGAAACAGTGGAACCGGAGATGAGGACCGGGGAGAGCTCCGCCACGGGTGTTAGAACGCCGGTGCGCCCAACCTGGATGGTGATGGCATTGAGGGTGGTTTCCTGCTGCTCGGGCAGAAACTTGTAGGCGGCGGCCCAGCGCGGGGCGCGGGCAGTGCTGCCGAGTCGCTCGCGCTCGGCCATGTCCAACACCTTGATGACAGCCCCGTCGGTGCCGTAGTCGAGCCCGTGGCGCTCACGGTTGATAGTGGCCACCGCCTTCAACATTTCCTCAAGATTGTTAGCGGTGAGAATCGGCTGGTTGCGCGGAATGTGGAACACATCTAATAAATCATGGAATTCGAGCCCGGTTTCGAGGGGCGGGCCGTCATAGGCACCGAGGCCGTGGGCGAGAAACGCGAGCGGCCGCTGAGCGACGATTTTCGGATCGAGTTGCTTGAGGGTGCCGGCGGCGGCGTTGCGCGGGTTGGCAAAAGTGGGCAGGCCGGCCTCATCGCGTTCGGCGTTCATCGCAGCGAAGGCGGCGTTGGGCATGAAAATTTCGCCGCGCACTTCGAGGAGATCTGGGATCGTGAAATCTGGATTTTGAATTCTAAATTTCGAATTTTGGATGCAAGATGAAGAGGAGGTTTCTGGATTTTGGATGGTGGATGAAGAGGCGGCGGCGCCTTCAGCTAGGACTTGGAGGTCGATGGGGATGAGTTCGCCATCGTCGGTTTTGATGAGGTTGCCGATGTGGGCGTCGGCAATCTCGGTGCCGGTGGCGGGGTTTTTCCACCGGTTGTGACCGGTTGAGTGATAGCCGTTAGACTCGAACCAGGAGGCGACTTCGGCCGCCGTGGGTTGGGTGCCTGCGATGTAGGGCTGGGATGTGACTAGAGACGGGCCGGTGGCGGTTTCCAAGACACCATGGAACCGAACGTCGTCACCTAACAAGCTGTTGACCGCTGCAAGATTGGTTAGGTAGGCCAAGGCACCGGATTGGGCACCGAAGGCCGGTGGCAGGGTTAGCTTGAGAACCCGCGTTGTGCTGGCAAGGTGAAGCACCGCGTGCTCGGATTGCCCGCCTAACGAAGGGAAATCAGCGGCGAGCGCTCCGAATCGCGCAGAGTCAAGGAGTCGTCCGTTAGTCCGGGCCCACGATACCACGGATTGGGCTTCTTGTCGGAACCGTTGCGAAACATCTGCTCCATCACTTGCGCCGAGGTCATCTTGGAGGTGTTGACGGAGGCTTGCTGCCGCGCCTTGCGCAGTTTTTCGGCGAGTTCCAGAGGATTCATTTATGGATAGGTAAGGGAGGAGGATGTCGATTTCAAGCGGGGCCGTCGATGGGACTGATGGGACTGATGGGACTGATGGGACTGATGGGACTGATGGGACTGATGGGACTGATGGGACTGATGG
>WBXE01000138.1 GCA_008932955.1 Verrucomicrobiota bacterium | reverse complement strand
GGCCAATTTTCCTGCGACGCGTAAAATTGCGTTTGCGCCCCTGCGTATTCATGCTATGGCTGCTGCGGCGCAACGGACGAGAATGACATTTTCGTCCCGGATTGCAAGGCGGGGTCTCCCCTCCATCTCCCGCCTCGTGGCCGGCTTAGCTCAGTGGTAGAGCAGCTGATTTGTAATCAGCAGGTCATCGGTTCAAGTCCGATAGCCGGCTCCAGCGAAAAACGCCGCTGCATACAGGGTTTTTTACACAGGAAGGCCTTAGATGAAATTCCTAGGCAGCTCCAGATTACACTGAAACGCAGGTTTTAACCCCTTGGATTGCGTGGAGGCTTGCACGCAAGCTGCGCGAGGACTCGTTCCGACTAGGCGTCTGGTAGCGGCGCGTGATCTTACGGCTGTATCCCGCGACCTTTAAAGGTGAGTTCGGCGATGCCCGACTTGTCGAGCTCGCCCAGGCCAGCGGCGGTCATACGGTCAAACTGCGCCTTGGTCGCAGCGGCCAGCGGCAACGTCATAGCTTGGGCCTTGGCCAGTTCCAAGGCGATGCCACTATCCTTGGCCGCATGCGCGGCACTGAAATAGCAGGCGTGGTCGCGGATTTGCATGTCTTCGCCATCCGTCTCCAACACCCGGGAGGCAGCGCCGGTCTGCGAGAAAATCTCACGCACCATGGCCAAATCGAGGCCGAGCGCCTCAGCCAGGCCAAGCCCCTCGGCGAGGCCTGCGGTGTTGATGTTCATCACCATGTTGACGAGCGCCTTGATCTTGGCCGCTTCGCCGCTTAGGCCGACATATCGCATCTGGCTGCTGAGCATTTGAAGCAAGGGTTGGGCAGCGGCAAAAACCTGCGCTTCACCGGCCACCATCATATAGAGTGATCCATCGCGGGCTTGGGTGATGCTGCTGGCCATGCAGGCTTCGAGGGATTGCGCGCCGACCTTGAGAGCGGCGGCCTCGACGGCCAGGTGGGTGGCAGGGGCCACGGTGGCGCAGTTGATGAAGATGCGGCCTTGGGCACCGCTAAGCAGGCTGTCGCCGCTGGCGGCAAAGATGCGGTGCATGGCCGCGTCGTCAGTGACGACCGTGATAATCACATCCGCCGCGGCAGTCACCTCGGCGAGCGTCGTGGTGGCAGTGGCGCCAAGATCCGCGGCGAGCTCAGCGGCGGCGGCCGGGTCGATATCATGGATGGCGCTGATGCTCAACCCGCAATCCTTGAGACGTCGCGCCATGTTGGCGCCCATGCGGCCAACTCCAACAAATCCGATTTTGGGGGGCATGACAGGGGGCAGGTTCATCGTTTGAGGTAGGATGCGTGGCCAATTCGCTCTGCCACGCGCAGAACCGAGCTTGTCCCATGCACGAGCTGCCGCAATAGAAAAAAGATCTATTTCCCGGCGAATTCGGCAAAGCAGCCCTCACCGCGGCCACTGGCAGCCCGCATCACGAGATATGAAGTTTCGTAATGAGTGAAAGACAAGTGGGGGCAGATCTGGTACACTGCGGCCAGATGGCCGAGGGAAACGAACCAACCGGGAAAGTACCAGAAGCGTTGCTGGGGGACGCGATTCTGGGGGAGACGTACGCGAAGACGCGTAAGAGCTTGATCGCCAAGCTCGACAACTGGGAGGATCAGCGAGCCTGGGATGAATTTTACCAGATCTACTGGCGCTTGATTTACTCGGTGGCGGTCAAGGCCGGGCTGCGCTCGGACGAGGCGTTTGACTGCGTGCAGGAGACGATTTTATCGATCGCCAAGCAGAGTAAGAAAAATCTCTACGATCCGGCACAGGGCTCGTTCAAGACGTGGTTGATGAATATGACGCGCTGGCGCATCAACGACCAGTTTCGCAAGCGCAAGAAGGATACGGCGATGGTGGTTGGGGATTGGGAAAATGATCGCAAGACCGCCGTGATTGACCGGGTGGAAGATCCCAACGGAGATGTGTTGTCGCGGCTGTGGGACATGGAGTGGAAAAAAAATGTGGCGGATGCGGCGCTCACGCGGGTCAAGGCCCAGGTATCGCCCAAACAATATCAGATATTTGATTGTTATGTGATCAAGCAATGGGAGGCGAAGAAGGTGCAGGATCATTTGCATGTGAGCATGGCGCAGGTGTATTTGGCGAAACACCGGGTGGGTGCCGTGCTCAAACGCGAACTCGAAAAACTCGACGCCGATGCGGATTAAATCCCGACCCGACCCACTGATCCCGGATCATGAAATCCTGCGCAAAATCGGCGGCGGGGCGTATGGCGAGGTCTGGTTAGGGCGCGGGGTCACCGGCGCCTGGCGGGCGGTAAAAGTCGTGTGGCGCGAGGATTTTGATGACGCGCGGACCTTTGAGCGGGAATTTGAGGGGATTTTGAAATTCGAGCCCATCTCGCGCGATCACCCGGGCTTGGTCAATATCCTCCACGTCGGCCGCAGCCCCGACGGGATATCCTTTTACTACTACGTGATGGAGTTGGGCGATGACGTGCGCAGCGGCCAAGACATCAATCCGATCGAGTACGAGGCACGCACCTTGCGGCCGGATGTAAAATCCGCCACCGCCGAACGCTTGGCCCTGCCCTTGTGCATCGACGTCGGTCTGCGCTTGGCCGAGGCCCTCCATCATTTGCACGAATGCGGGTTGGCGCATCGCGACGTGAAGCCGTCGAACGTAATCTTTGTCAATGGCAAGGCCAAGCTGGCGGACATTGGGCTGGTGGCGGCGCGCGGCCAGCGCACTTTTGTCGGGACGGAAGGCTTTGTGCCGCCGGAAGGCCCTGGCTCGGCCCAAGCAGATGTGTACAGCCTAGGCAAGGTGCTCTATGAGATTGTCACCGGCAAGGACCGCTTGGATTTCCCCGAGCTCCCCGATGATCTATCGGGCGAAACCAACCACAAGCGCTGGCTGGAGCTCAACAGTATTATTTGCGACGTATGCGAGCCGCGCGTTTCCAAACGCAAAATCACCCACGCCGCGCATCTCGCCGAGGCCCTGCGCCTGTTGCAGCGCGGCAAACGCCGCCCGCGCCGTGTCAGTGCCGCCTGGATCACTCTCCTGTCGCTCGTCGCTTGCTGCGCGGCGCTGTGGCAGGTGGCCAAAAGCCACGATTGGCTGGCCTTGGGCTCCGGCCGCGCGGTGCCGGCTGCGCCTGCCGAGGTCGGCCGATTCCGGGTGGTGAGCACGCCCGACACGGCCGATGTGCTCGATGCCGCGGGCCGTTGGATTGGGACTACGCCCACCGCTACCATGAGCGCAGCGGTCGGCGAGGACATCACTTTCACTATCCAGAAGCACGGCTATCGCCCGGTCAGCGTCAGCGCCAAGCTCGGGCCCAGCTCGGTGAATGAGCCGCAGGCAATTTTCAAGGCCTTGGACGTATATTCGCCGCCGCAGCCCGGCTGCGCGTGGCTCGATCAGTTCGGCGACTCCTATCAGGCGGTGGGCGGCGAACATGTCGGCTTTGAATTCGTCAGCGAGGAGGTCTGGAACAAGTTTTTAGAGGAGAGCAAGCGTGGAGCAGGCACGGCAGAGGTTTTAGATTTTCCGCACAACGGTCAGCCAGCCAGAGTGATGCTGTGTAGCGCGGAGGAATCGGCGGTGTTCTGCAACTGGCTGCGCAATGGCGGCATCAAGGCGGGGTTTCTGACCGAGGATCACGAGGTGTTGCCACAGCTGGAGCCATTGTTTGCGCACCCCGGCTTGAGCAAGCGGGCGCGGCGCGACGGGCTGCGGCCGTTTCGAGTGATGGTGCGCCCTATCGTGTACGCGAGCATTGAGTTAACGACCCACCCGGCAGGAGCGGAGGTGTACTTGAATGGGGCGCCGGTGGGTTTTGCCAGCGAGCCGTTGATCATTCCCAAGGTGAAGCCCGGAGCGGCCGAGCTGATCATCGTGCACGAGGGGTACAAACCAGAAACCCAAAAACTCATGATCAAACCCGGTCAGACGCTGTCACTGAGCGTCACCCTGATGGAGAATCAGGGGGTGATTTTCGGCCGACCTTGGCAAAATGGCATCGGCATGCGCTTCGTGCCCATCGGCCAAGACCTGATGGTGTCGATTTGGGAGACACGGCTGCGCGATTACGATCGGTTTATTAAGGAAAGCAAGCGGCGCCCGCCCTTGGCCCCGGGGTTTGTGCAGACGCCAGATCATCCAGTGGTGCTCGTCACCCGCGATGACGCGGTGGCATTCTGCGAGTGGCTCACCGAGCGCGAGCGCCAACCCGGCGTCGAGCGCATCGGCAGCTCCCACCTGTACCGCTTGCCCACCGATGTGGAATGGAGCCAGATGGTCGGCCTGGAGGAAGCTCAGGGCCTCAGTCCCAACTGGCGCGATGCCCACAAGGAACGGATCTTCCCTTGGGGCATCCAGTGGCCACCGCCGACCAAGACGGGCAATTTTGCCGATGCCTCGGCGGCACTGGAGCCGGGAATGGCGGGTGAACGGACGCTTCCTGGCTACGACGATGGCTTTGCACAAACTGCCCCGGTCGGTTCCTTTGCGGCGAATTCGAAGGGGATTTTTGATTTGAGTGGCAATGTTTACGAGTGGGTAGCCGACGCCTACTCGTTGGTTGATCCCAACCGGCTCGGGGTGCTGCGTGGCGGCGGCTGGAATACCTATCAGGAGGAAAACCTCTACTCCGGCTCGCGCTATCCCCAACCCCCAGACACCGCCTCGGATATCTATGGCTTCCGGGTGGTGTTGGCCAAAATTTCAACGGTCAGCGAGGCGGCGCCACCGCCCGACAGCGATCCGCCCTGACGCGCCCCCACCGAAAAAAACTCCAATGGTTGAAATTATCATCGATTACGCAGGCGATCTGCATTGCACCGCACTCCACGGACCCTCCGGAAGCCGCCTGGAAACCGACGCACCAGTGGATAACAACGGCCGTGGCGAGGCATTTTCGCCTACTGACCTGGTCGCCACCGCCGTGGGCACTTGCATGGCAACAGTGATGGGAATTGTCGCCCGCCGCAAGGATATCCCGCTCGCGGGATTGAAGGTGACAGTGCGCAAATTCATGTCGGATGAACTGCCACGCCGCATCAGCTGTCTGGAAGTTGACGTCAGTATGCCGCTGCCGGCAAGCCACCCAGAACGCAAGGTGTTTGAAAGTGCCGCCCGCTCCTGCCCGGTGTATCACAGTATCCATCCGGACATCGAGGTGCTCATGCACTGGCACTGGCAATGATGCTTCGGATAGGTGAATATATTAAGGCATAACTAGGCCCTGATTTCAAAAAACCCTACAAATCCGGCCGCGCTTGTGAGCGGCTTGAGGATTTTGCTTTTCGGGTATCTGAAGAGGAGTCCGGAGAGCCGGATGGCTCAAAGAGTCGCGATTTTTCTAACGCCCTCGGCCATGCTTGCTCTTTCAAATTCCCGCTTCCGCGACAGATCTCTACATGCCTCCCGCTGCCGCTTTTCAAAACAGCCAGCGGGTCGCAAACCGGAGAGAAAATCTCCAACCCGTACCACCCGCTCCCAGCCCCGCTCGTCTGCTCACAGGCGGGTCGTGCCGGGGCTGACAAGCCCGCCGATGCCCCGTTGGAAGCGTAGTTTGGATCTGTTGTGCTTGGTGTTGATCCTGCCGCTGACCTTGAGCCTGCTGCCGTTGTTATTTTGTTGGGTCAAACTGGTATCGCCGGGCCCCTTTATCTTCCGGCAGACACGCATCGGCTGCGGCGGCAAGCCCTTCACGATGTACAAGACCCGGACGATGCGGCCGGGGGCGGATCCTGCCATCCACGAAGCTCACGTCAGGCGGCTGATTGCCAGCAACCGGCCGATGATCAAGTTGGATCGTGAGGATGACCGCCTGATCAAAGGCGCGAGTTGTATCCGGATGTTCGGTCTCGATGAACTGCCGCAGCTGGTCAATGTTCTGCGGGGGGAAATGAGCATGGTTGGGCCGCGCCCCTGCGTGCCGAGTGAATTCCCACTCTACGCTTCCGCTCACTACCGCCGCTTTGCCGTGCCCCCCGGGCTGACCGGGCTCTGGCAGATCAAACGGACCCAGGCCACGACATTCCGCGAGATGATGGGAATGGATATCGAGTACGTTGATCGGCTCTCAGCATGGGCGGATTTCACCATCATGTTGCAAACTCCCCTCGCCCTAGGCAGACACTGGATGGCCTGACCCCCTGCCAACCTCAAGCCAGCAAGCTGGCGCAGGAGCGCGGGGGCTTGCCCCCGCCTTGGTGGGGGCGGGCTTGCCCGCCGGGGCGCGGAGCGCCGCGCATGAGCTTCTACTCAGGTAGACCCTCGCCAGCAAGCTGGCGCAGGAGCGCGGGGGCTTGCCCCCGCCTCGGTGGGGGCGGGCTTGCCCGCCGGGGCGCGGAGCGCCGCGCATGAGGTTCTACTCAGGTGGACCCTCGCCAGCAAGCTGGCTTGGGGCTGGCGGCAGCAAGCTGCCGCACTCCTAGATCAACTCAGCAAGCGGTCGATGACGTCCTGCGCGTGGTAGGATGTGGATCCGGGCTTGAGAAAGCG
>WBXE01000137.1 GCA_008932955.1 Verrucomicrobiota bacterium | reverse complement strand
GCGCTGCATGGACTGCAACAGATCTACCCTCGGGACGCAAGGCAAACAAGGACAGGCAAATAGGAACCGGACTGCTTGCGCGGTGAAGATCATCCCGGCCTTGTGATAACGCGGCATCATCGCAATGGGTGCCCAAGACCATCCGCCGGGCAGGGGCACCCAGCAACGCCCATTTCGCGCCTAGCGAGAGGGCGGAAGTCGGCCGGAAAAGGTTCGCTTTTTTACGTTTTGTTGCGTTTTTTTGCCTCATTCCGGCGCTTTTTGGCGCATTCCGGCGCATTTCGCTAACGGTGAGAGATTGGCCGCAATCCCTTTTTATAAAGAAAACCCTGTGTTTTGAAGGGGTGCCCCCGGCGTGAATCGAACACGCATTTAAGGTTTAGGAAACTTCCGTTCTATCCATTGAACTACGGGGGCGGCGGGGGGCAAGGTATCTGGGGAGGAGAGGATGCGCAAGCTCAAGAAACGCCGTCAAGGAGGGACGGCGGGACAGCGCTATGGGGCCATGTTCGGAGCAAAGAAAGCGGTCTGGGGGCTTTCTCCTGGGCATCTCATGAGCCGGAGGGGCAGGAAGGCTCCGGCTCCTAAGCGGGGCTTCGCGTCAATTGCTTTTTGCACTCCAGTATCTGCTATTATGTGGACCTCTGAATCCTTTGAGCTCCTTCATAGGGTGTGAACTCCTCAACCCCCAGTGCCATGGGCACGCTTGACGCGAACGAAGCGGTGGCCGCCGTGGCTTACCGACTCAACGAGTTTTTCGCCATTTACCCGATCACGCCGTCGTCGCCGATGGCGGAGTTGGCGGATGAATGGTCGGCCGCAGGACGCAAAAACCTGTGGGGCGCGGTCCCCAGCGTGCTGGAAATGCAGTCGGAAGGCGGTGCCGCCGGAGCCTTGCACGGGGCTTTGCTGGCCGGGTCGCTCAGTGCGTCGTTCACGGCGTCGCAGGGCTTGCTGCTGATGATACCCAACATGTACAAGATCGCCGGCGAGTTGATCCCATTCTGCCTGCACGTGACGGCGCGGGCGCTGGCGACCCACGCGTTGAGTATTTTTGGCGACCACTCGGATGTGATGGCGTGCCGCCAGACCGGATTTGCGATGCTGGTAGGCGGCTCGGTGCAGGAGGCCCAGGATACGGCGCTCATTTCGCAAATGGTCACCCTGCGTTCGCGGGTGCCGTTTCTGCACTTTTTCGATGGTTTCCGCACGTCCCACGAGGTAGCCAAAATCGCCTTGCTCAGTGACGATGACTTGCGTGCACTCATCGACGACGAGAGTATTCGGGCCAACCGCGAGCGGGCGCTCACGCCCGACCGCCCGATGATCCGCGGCACGGCGCAAAATCCCGACGTGTTCTTCCAAGCCCGCGAAGGCTGCAATTTGTTCTACGATGGGCTTCCCGGATTGGTTAGAGAAGCGATGGATGCTTTCGCTGTGCGCACCGGCCGCGCCTACCAGCCGTTTGATTACGAGGGCGATACGGCCGCCGAGCGGGTCATTGTGATGATGGGCTCGGGCGCCGAAGCGGCGGGCGAGGCCGTCGGCTGGCTCAACGAGCAAGGTGAGAAAACCGGGCTGGTGAAGGTGCGTTTGTACCGGCCGTTTTCGGTGGCAGACTTTGCCGCGGCGCTGCCCAAGACGGTGAAGTCGATCGCAGTGCTGGACCGGACGAAAGAACCCGGCGCGGTGGGTGAGCCATTGTTCCTCGATGTGGTCGCCGCGTTGCGTCAGGCCGATACCCTCGGCTTGATGCAAGGCACCCATCAGATCCGCGTGATCGGTGGGCGCTATGGCTTGGGCTCCAAGGAATTCACCCCGTCGATGGTCAAAGCGGTGTTTGACGAACTGGCCAAGCCCACCCCGAAAGTAACATTCACCGTGGGCATCAACGATGATGTCACCGGCCTATCGCTCGACTACGATCCGGACTTTGAAGTGGTGCCCGCCGGGATGAAACAAGCGGTGTTCTTCGGCCTCGGATCTGATGGAACCGTCGGCGCTAACAAAAATAGCATCAAGATGATCGGCGAAGGCACTGATAACTTCGCCCAAGGCTACTTCGTCTATGATTCGAAGAAGGCCGGCGCGATGACCGTTTCGCATTTGCGCTTCGGGCCGGCACCGATCCGCTCGACCTATCTGATTCGCAGCGCTGAGTTCGTCGCCTGTCACCGCTTCGATTTGTTGCAACAAATCAATGTGCTCGATTACACCAAGGCCGGCGGGATTTTTCTGCTCAATTCACCGGGCGATCCCAACGCGGTGTGGGACAGCCTGCCGGCGGATCTGCAACAACAAATTATCGCCAAGCAACTTGAGTTGTATGCCATCGACGCCAGCACCGTGGCGCGCGATTGCGGCATGGCCGGGCGCATCAACACGATCATGCAGACGTGCTATTTCGCCATCTCCGGAGTGTTGGAAAAGGACGAAGCCATCGCCGCCATCAAGTACGCCATCAAGAAAACCTACGGCAAACGTGGCGACGCGGTGGTCCAACGCAATTACGACGCGGTGGACCGCACGCTCGAAAACCTCGTCCGCATCGACTACCCGCAAACCGCCACCTCCAGCGTGGTCCAGGCAGCGCTGGTGCCGGCGAGCGCGCCGGACTTCGTGCAACGCGTCACCGCGCTGATGCTCGCCGGCAAGGGCGACCTGCTGCCCGTTAGCGCCTTTCCGGTGGATGGCGTCTGGCCCACCGGAACCACCCAGTGGGAAAAGCGCAACATCGCCGAGGAAATCCCGGTGTGGGAAACGGATATCTGCATCCAGTGCAACAAGTGCGCGATGGTGTGCCCGCACGCGGCGATCCGCCCCAAGGTATTTACACCCGATCATCTAACTAATGCGCCGGCCACCTTCAAATCCACTCAGTTCAAAGTGCGCGAATACCCCGGCCTGGTGTACTCGCTGCAGGTCGCTCCCGAGGACTGCACCGGTTGCCAACTCTGCGTCAACGTCTGCCCCGCCAAGGATAAGAGCAACCCCAGCCGCAAGGCCATCAACATGGTGGCGCAACTGCCACTGCGCGATGCCGAGCGCGAAAACTACGCGTTCTTCCTCGACCTGCCCGATCCGGACCGCGCGATGTTGCGCGACGACGTCAAGACCTCGCAGTTCATGCGGCCGCTGTTTGAATACTCGGGTGCCTGCGCCGGTTGCGGCGAAACCCCCTACATCAAGTTGCTTACCCAATTGTTCGGCGACCGCTTGCTCATCGCCAATGCCACCGGCTGTTCGTCTATCTACGGCGGCAACCTGCCCACCACTCCATACACCAAGGACGCCTGCGGCCGCGGTCCGGCTTGGGCCAACTCGTTGTTTGAAGACAACGCCGAGTTCGGCCTCGGCTTCCGCGCCAGCCTCGACCAAACCCGCGCCTACGCCAACCTGTTGCTAAGCCAACAGGTTGGCTTGTTAGGTGATGACCTCGTCAGCGCCATGCTCGGCGCCGACCAATCTAACGAATCGGGCATCAACGCCCAGCGCGAGCGGGTGGTGGCGATGCGCCAGGCGCTCAACGGGCAGAGCAGCCGTGAGGCACGCGCCCTCAGCCAGATCGGTGACTATCTGGTGGACAAGAGTGTGTGGATCGTCGGTGGCGACGGCTGGGCCTATGACATTGGTTTCGGCGGGCTCGATCACGTGATTGCTTCCGGCCGCAACGTCAACATCCTGGTGCTCGACACCGAAGTTTACTCTAACACCGGAGGCCAACAATCCAAGTCCACGCCGCTGGGCGCGGTGGCCAAGTTCAGCATGGCCGGCAAGGCTCTACCGAAAAAGGACCTCGGGCTCATCGCCACCACCTATGGATCGGTGTATGTGGCGCGGGTGGCCTTCGGAGCCAAGGACGCACAGACGGTTACCGCGTTGCGCGAGGCGGAGAGTTATGACGGGCCTTCGCTCGTTATTGCGTACAGCCACTGCGTCGCCCACGGCTACAGCCTGTCGCAAGGCATCGAACAACAGAAACGGGCGGTCGCTTGCGGCTACTGGCCCTTGTTCCGCTTCGATCCGCGCCGCACGGCCAACGGCGAAAACCCGATGAAGCTCGACTCCAGCCCGCCGAAAGCTTCGCTCGCCGAATTCACCCGCAACGAGACCCGCTTCCAAATGTTGGAGCGCATCAACCCCGAACGGTCGGCGATGCTCCAACAAATGGCCGCCGCTTCCGTCAAGGAGCGCTTCGCCCTCTATCAAAAGTTGGCCGCCAATGGCGCGTCCGCCGCCGCCGCTGAACCCTTCAACCCTGCCCTCTGAGCGCCATGGACCTCTCCACCAGCTATCTGGGCTTGTCCCTGAAAAACCCGGTGATGCCCGGGGCCTCACCGATGGTAGACAAGCTCGACACCGTGCGCGGACTCGAAGATGCCGGTGCCGCAGCGATCATCATGCACTCGTTGTTTGAAGAGCAGATCACCAGCCAACAACTTGCGGAGTTTGCCCACACCGAGTTTTCGGCAGATTCCTCGTCGGAGGCCAGCTCGTACTTCCCGCAGATGACCGACTACGCTCTCGGACCGGATAAATATCTGGAGCAAATCGCTAAAATCAAAGAGACGGTGGCCATCCCCGTCATCGGTTCACTCAACGGCATCAGTATGGGCGGTTGGACCGATCACGCGCGCCTTATCCAACAGGCGGGCGCCGACGCGCTCGAACTCAACGTCTATTACGTCGCAACCAATCCTAATGAACCCGGTATTGAAGTTGAAAAACGCAGCCTCGACATTCTGGAGGCGGTCAAGGCCAGCGTGACTATCCCGATATCGGTGAAGCTCTCGCCGTATTTCTCCTCGCCGGGGCATTTCGCCAAGCAACTCGACGCCCGCGGTGCCGCCGGGGTGGTCATGTTCAACCGGTTCTATCAGCCGGATATCAATATAGAGGAACTCGAAGCCAAGCCCCACCTCGAACTGTCCAGCTCGACGGAACTGCGTCAGCGCCTGCGTTGGATCGCCATCATTCACGGCCACATCAAGGCCGACATCGCACTGAGCGGCGGTGTTCACACGTTCGAGGATATCATCAAAGGCATCATGGTCGGTGCCGATGTGGTGCAGGTGGTGTCCAGCTTACTCAAGCACGGGCCCCAACATCTCGCCGGCCTGCTCGCCGATCTGAGCCGCTGGATGGACGCCCACGAGTATGAGTCGGTCGAGCAGATGCGCGGCAGCATGAGCCTCGGCCATTGCCCGGATCCATCGGTGTATGAGCGCGCCAACTACCTACGCGTGCTGCAACTTTGGAAAATCTGAACCGCCAGAGGCTATCGTTTTCACAAACCACCGGATACGCCATCGCCGCGCTAGTCTGCCTCGCCCGGCGCGGCACGGAGTCGATGATGTTGCGTGAAATCGCGGTCTGCACGGATATGCCATTGCCGTATTTATCCAAGGTGCTGCACCGGTTGTGTGAGGCGGGTATGGTCGAAAGCAAGCGTGGCTACAAGGGCGGGGTGAAACTCGCCCGGCGGCCTGAGCACATTTCGCTGTTGCAGACTCAACGCGCGGTGGAAAGCACGCGCACTCCGGCGGGCGACGAGGCGGCCGCGGAAAATCCTCGACCGAACACGTTTTGGGAGGCATTTCATCAGACGTACCGCGTGCGCCTCGCCACCATGACCCTGGCCGACGTGCTCGCCTATGAGAACTCACCCCGCGCCTGACTCATGAATCATCCCTATCTGCCAGTCCTGATTTTCTTCGCCGTGGCCCTGGCCGTGCCCCTCGGCGCGCTGGCGCTGGCCCGCCTCTGGATGACGTTTTTTACCCCTATCAAAAAGGGCGCGGAAAAAAATGCCCTCTACGAATGCGGGGTCAATCCGCTTTCCGATCGGCAGACGCGCTTCCACTCGAAGTACTATCTGTTCGGTTTGTTGTTCCTGTTGTTCGATGTGGAAACCGTGTTCCTGCTGCCCTTCGCAGTGAGCTTCCTCAAGCTCGGTTACCCAGCCTTTATCGCCGCCATGTTCTTTCTGCTGCTCCTCGCCGAGGGCTTGCTGTGGGCCTGGAGCAAGGGCCTGCTGGACTGGCGCGCCCTCTCCAAACCCAGCGGAGCGAGATAGACTTGAGCGGAGCGAAAGCCCCGCAGGGCAGCGGAGCTAGGAGAGCAAATCGCAGGGTTTCTTTCGGTGCCCCTAAGCCTTCCCGAGTAACTGGGTGCGGATGACGCATCTAGGGAGCGACGACCTTACTGTCGTCGTGCGGAAGGACCGACCATGCAGCACGCCTTAGGCGCTCATTCATGGGCCGCCCTTCCGCTACCACCACAGGAATGTGGTGGCTCCTTAGCCGCAGGTGATTTTGCTATATCGCTAATGCTTGAGGCGGCCCTGACGACCCGGTGCCAACCCCCATCAATCATCTCCGCGTATCCCTCTGCGACCTCAGCGCTCTGCGTTTCGTTTGATTCCGACCTCAAAGGCGTCAAAATATGTCAAAGCATTTCCACCGAGTTCAGGAACCGAGATCTTATCTGGTCTTGGGTCAGGCGACGCACTTCATCAGGCTAG
>WBXE01000136.1 GCA_008932955.1 Verrucomicrobiota bacterium | reverse complement strand
TATCGAAGCCCACCTGAAATGAACGATTCGAGCCCCCCACCGATCTCACCGCCCACCTTCACCATCAAAAAATGGCTCCCTATCCTCAGTATCTGCGGCTTGCTGGCAGCAGCAGCCCTGTGGAGGAATCACCGCCATGGCCACGCCGCCGCCGACCCCAAGCCCGCCGGTTCAGCGCGCGGCGAACTGCCGCCGGTGCCCGTCGTCGCCGGGGTGGTAGCGCAAAAAGATGTGCCGCTCTACCTCAATGGTTTGGGCACCGTGCAAGCGTTCAACACCGTCACGGTTCGCCCTCGCGTCGATGGCCAGGTGGTCAAAATCGCCTTCACGGAGGGTCAGGACGTGCGTGTAGGCGACGAATTGGCGGAAATCGATCCGGCGCCCTATCGCGCGCTGTTGGCCCAAGCGGTGGCCAAACAGGGTCAGGATGAGGCGCAGCTCGCCAACGCGCGCAACGACTCGAGACGCTACGCCGAGTTGCTCGCCAAGGAGGGCGTTACCCAACAAGTGTTTGACACCCAGAAGGCGTTGGTCAACCAATTAGCGGCGGCGGTCACAGCGGATCAGGCGGCGGTGGATAGCGCCAAAGTCCAGCTCGCCTACACCACGATCGTGTCGCCCATCGCCGGGCGCAGCGGCATCCGCTTGGTCGATCAGGGCAATATCGTGCATGCTGGCGACGCCACCGGCTTGGTGCTCATCACCCAGTTGCAGCCCATTTCGGTGGTCTTCACGCTGCGTGAACAGACCCTGGGACCAATCCAACAACAGCAGTTGCTGACCCCCGAACTAACGGTTCTGGCGATGGGTCGCGACAATGCCGAATTGTTGGCCGAGGGCAAGCTTACGGTCATTGACAACCAGATCGACACGACCACCGGCACCATCAAATTGAAAGCCACTTTTCCTAACACCGATCTGCACCTCTGGCCGGGCCAGTTTGTCAATGCGCGCCTGCTGCTGTCGCTGCGCAAAGCCAGCGCCGTGGTGCCGGCGGCGGTGGTGCAGCGCGGGCCGGAAGGTCCGCTGGCCGCGTTTGCATTTGTCATCAAGGACGATCAAACAGTGGATGTCCGCGCGGTTAAAGTGGCTCAGATCGAGCAAGGTGAAGCGTTGATAGAGGAGGGTCTGAGCCCCGGCGAACGCGTCGTGGTGGATGGCCAGTACAAACTCCAAAAAGGCTCGCGAGTCAAAATTGCCGACGCGCCAGGAGCGGGTGGCGAAGGGGGTGGGCATTCGCCCAAAGCCGCCGGCGCGAGCGCTGAGAGTGGAGCCCACAGGCCCAAGCCCGCCACGCCGTGAATATCTCCGAACCATTCATTCAGCGGCCGATCGCTACCTCGCTGCTGATGGCGGGCGTGCTACTAATGGGCGCTTTGGGGTATTCCATGCTGCCCATTTCGTCGCTGCCGCCGGTGGATTTTCCCACCATCCAGGTCACCGCGCAGTTTCCGGGTGCCAGCCCCGAGGTGATGACTTCGGCGGTGACAACTCCGTTAGAGAGGCAGTTTGGCCAGATCAGCGGGTTAGGGCAAATGACATCTATCAGCTCATTCGGCAACGCCAGCATCACCCTCCAGTTCGTGCTCGACCGCGATATCGACGCCGCCGCCCAAGATGTGCAGGCCGCCATCAACGCCGCCAATGGCGTGCTGCCCAAGATGCCCAATCCGCCGACCTATAGCAAAGTCAATCCGGCCGACACGCCCATTCTCACCCTGCAAATGAGTTCCGACTCGCTGCCCTTGGAAAAGGTCAACGACCTAGCCGATACCGTCATCGCGCAGAAGCTCAGCGAAGTGACAGGCGTTGGCTTGGTCACTATCGAGGGCAATCAGAAACCCGCCGTGCGCGTTCAGATCAACCCCTCGGCGCTCAGCGCTCAAGGCCTCAGCCTGGAGGATGTGCGCAGCGCCTTGCTGCAAAATAACGTCAACGCGCCTAAAGGTAGTTTTGATGGCAGGCAGCAATCGTATGCCATCAACACCAACGACCAGATATTTTCCGCCGCCGAATTCCGCGAGATTATCATTGCTTACAAGAACGCCACGCCAGTCCGCTTGCGGGATATCGGTGAAGTCATCGATAACGTCGAAAACGTCCGCATGGCCGGCCGGGTCAATGGCAAGCCGGCGGTTATTCTCGATATCCAGCGCCAACCCGGCGCTAACATCATCGATACCGCCAACCGCGTCAAAGCCTTGCTGCCCAAGTTGCGCGCGGCGATTCCCCCGGCGGTGACTCTCTCCACGCTAAGCGATCGAACGGCGACGATCCGGGCCTCGGTGGCCGATGTCCAGTTCACGCTGCTGCTCACCGTGGGCTTGGTGGTCATGGTCATTTTCGTGTTCCTGCGCAAACTCTGGGCCACCATCATTCCCAGCGCCGCCTTGCCTCTAACCATCATTGGCACCTTCGGCATCATGCATCTGTGCGGCTTCGGCCTAGACAACTTGTCACTCATGGCGCTGACGATTTCCACCGGCTTTGTGGTCGACGACGCCATCGTAATGATCGAAAATATCGTCCGCTTCATTGAACTGGGCGAAACACCGATGCAGGCAGCATTGAAAGGCGCGCGCCAGATCGGCTTCACCATCATTTCGCTGAGTGTATCGCTCATCGCCGTGTTCATCCCGCTCATCTTCATGACCGGCATCGTCGGGCGCTTGTTCCGCGAGTTCGCCATCACCCTGAGCGTAGCGGTGGCCGTCTCCGCCGTCGTTTCCCTAACTCTAACTCCGATGATGTGCGCGCGGCTGCTTAAGCCGGAAAACCAGACGCGGCACGGGCGCTTGTATCTGGCGACCGACCGGATGTTCAAGGGCATGCTCGATGCCTATGATCAGAGTCTGAAGTGGGTGCTGCGGCATCAATTATTCACCTTGCTGGTGGCCATCGTGACGATGGTGGCCACCGTCTGGCTCTACATCATCATACCCAAGGGCCTTCTTCCCGAGCAGGACACCGGCCTGATTATCGGCGTCACCGATGCCGCCCAATCCATCTCGTTCAAAGCGATGGTCGAACGCCAGCGCGACATCGCGGAAATTGTGCGCCAAGATCCAGACGTTATCAGCGTGGCGTCCTTCGTCGGTGCCGGCACGGTCAACTCGACGGTCAACTCTGGTCGAATCTATATCAACCTCAAGCCCCGCGACCAACGCCAAGCGACTGCCAACGTTATCATGGATCGCTTGCGTGTTGCGACGGACTCGGTCCAGGGTATCTCGCTATTCATGCAGGCGGCGCAGGATGTGCAGATCGATAGCCGCGTCAGCCGCACCCAGTATCAATACACGCTGCAGGACGCCGACGTGGCCGAACTCTCCGACTGGTCACCCAAACTCCTCGCCGCTCTGCGCAATCAACCGGAGTTGGCTGACGTCGCCACAGACCAGCAAAGCGGCGGACTGCAAGTGCAAGTGGCGGTCGACCGCGAAAAGGCGTCGCGCCTCAATGTGCTCACTCAGGCCATCGACGACACGCTCTACGACGCGTTCGGCCAGCGCCAAGTCACCACCATCTTCACCCAGCTCAATCAATATCGTGTCATCCTGGAGGTTGAGCCGAAGTATCAACTCCGGCCGGATTCGTTAGATAAAATTTATGTCAGATCCACCAGCGGGCAGATGGTCCAGTTGAGCGCCATTGCCAAAGCCAGCATCGCCACCGCGCCGCTGACCATCGTGCATCAAGGGCAATTTCCCGCAGTGACGCTGTCGTTCAACCTCAGTCCGGGCAGTTCGCTCGGCGCGGCGGTCACCGCCATCCAAGCGGCCGAAAAACATATCCAACTGCCGGACACGGTGGTGGCGACGTTTTCCGGCAGCGCCGCAGAATTCCGCTCCTCTCTGGACAGCGAGCCGTTGCTCATCCTCGCCGCCATCGCGGTGATCTATATTGTGTTAGGCGTGCTCTACGAAAGTTATATCCATCCCCTCACCATTCTCTCGAGCCTGCCATCGGCTGGGGTTGGCGCTTTGCTCGCACTGATGCTCACCGGCCAAAGCCTGACCATTATCGCACTCATCGGCATCATTTTGCTCATCGGCATTGTGAAGAAAAACGCCATCATGATGATCGACTTCGCGCTGGACGCCGAACGCAACGAGGGCTTGGCACCGGAGCAATCGATCTATCAGGCCTGCCTGCTGCGGTTACGGCCGATCATGATGACGACCATGGCGGCGCTGCTCGGCGCGCTGCCGCTGGCGCTGCAGCAGGGCACCGGCTCGGAGTTGCGCCGTCCACTGGGTATTGCCATCGTCGGTGGGCTGCTCGTCTCGCAATTTATCACGCTCTACACCACGCCGGTGATCTATCTCTATCTGGACCGACTCAGCCACTGGTTCCGCCGCGGCCACCAGGAATTGTTAGTTACAGAATTGCCAACCGCAGATCCCTTCAAATGAGAACTTTCTTAATTCCGGAAAGGGCAATGGCAGCCACGGATTTCACGGATTCCACGGATGAAGAAAGAGTTATGAGATGTATGGCATTCACCTTTTGGGAAAGCCTGAGATTTGATGAATTGTGGTCATCTTTTTCGTGTGATCCTCTTCAATCCGTGAAATCCGTGGTTGAAAAACGGCACGCCAGCCGGTTTCATTTGCATTCTTAGATGAACGTCTCCGCGCCATTCATTCTGCGTCCGGCCGGCACCTCGCTGCTGGCCATCGGGCTGTTTCTGCTCGGAGTGGTGGCCTATCATTTCATGCCGGTGGCGGCCATACCGAGGGTGGATTTGCCGATGATCAGTGTCTCCGCATCGCTGCCCGGTGCCGACCCCGCCACCGTCGCTTCATCCTTGGCAGCACCCCTCGAACGGCGCTTGGCACAAATCGCCGGAGTTACCGAAATTACCTCCGTCAGCACGCTCGGCGGCTGCTCCATCAGTATCCAGTTCGACTTGAACCGCAAGGCCGATGGCGCCGCCCGTGACGTGCAAGCCGCCATCAACGCCGCAGCCGCGGATCTGCCTAGTAATTTGCCCGGCCCGCCGACCTATCGGAAAGTTAACCCGGCCGATGCACCTATCATGATCCTGGCAATGCGTTCGGAAACGCTGCCGGCCACCCAGGTGTTTGAATGCGCCGATTCCATCCTCGGTCAGCGCCTCAGCCAGATCGAGGGGGTCAGCCAAGCTAACATCAGCGGCGCCGATAAGTCCGCCGTGCGCGTCCAACTCAATCCCGGCGCGCTGGCCGCCACCGGCCTCAGCCTCGAGGAGCTGCGCACCTTGCTCAGCCAGGTGAACGTGGATTTGCCCAAGGGTGGCTTCGATGGCGATGCTCAGTCCCACACCATCGTCTCCAACGACCAACTCCAAGAGGCGGTGGCGTATGACGACCTCATTCTAACCCAGCGTAGCGGCACGCCGTTGCGTTTGAGCACGCTGGGCCGGGCCATTGAGGGCACTGAGAACACCCGCGTGGCAGGCTGGGCCGGTACCCATCGCTCGGTGCTGGTGATTATTTTCAAACAGGCGGACGCCAATGTGATAGATACGGTTGACCGCATCCGCGCGGTATTGCCTCAACTGGAAAAATGGCTGCCGCCGTCGGTCAAAATCACCGAGCTGAGCGACCGCACAACCACCATTCGAGCGTCGGTTCACGACGTGCAATTCTCGCTGTTGCTGAGCATAGCGCTGGTGGTGATGGTTATTTTCCTGTTTTTGCGGCGCTGCTGGCCGACGTTTATCGCCAGCATCACCGTGCCGCTGGCGCTGGCCGGCACGTTCGCTTTCATGTATCTGTGCCATTACAGCATCGACAACCTCTCGCTGATGGCCGTCACCATTTCGGTGGGCTTCGTCGTCGATGATGCCATCGTGGTCATCGAGAATATCCACCGTTTCATCGAACTGGGAGACCCACCGATGCAGGCGGCGTTCAAAGGCGCCAAACAAATTGGCTTCACGGTGATATCGATGAGCACCTCGCTCATCGCGGTGTTCATCCCCTTGCTGTTCATGAGCGGCGTGATCGGCCGCTTGTTCCACGAGTTCGCCGTCACGGTGAGCCTCGCTATCTTGGTGTCCGGCGTCATCTCCCTAACACTTACGCCGATGCTCTGCGCGCGCTTGCTCAAGCCGGAAGCTGCTTGCCGGACGCCGGGCCGCTTTAACCGCGCATGCGAGCGGAGCTTCAATTGGCTGTTAGGTCATTACGCGGGAAGCTTGCGCTGGGTTCTGCGGCATCCGGTGTTCATGATGCTGGTATGGCTAGGTACGCTGGGGGCCACAGTCCGGCTCTATCAAGCAGTGCCCAAAGGGTTTTTCCCGCAACAAGATACTGGCATCGTAATGGGATCAACCGATGCCGCCCAAGATATTTCCTTTCCGGCGATGGCGGAGTTGCAGCAGAAGGTGGCGCGCATCGTGCTGGATGATCCGGCCGTGGCCACCGTGGGGTCGTTCCTCGGCTCGGGTGGCGGCAGCTCTACGGTCAACAACGGCCGCATGTTCATCACCCTCAAACCCCTGGCCGAACGCAAAGTCAGCGCCGATCAGGTCATCGCCCGCTTGCGCGGCAAACTCGGCAAGGTCGTTGGCATCAACTTGTTT
>WBXE01000135.1 GCA_008932955.1 Verrucomicrobiota bacterium | reverse complement strand
GCTGCCCGCGCTGGGGTATGCCTTCGATGCCTTGGAACCGCACATCGACAAACTCACGATGGAAATTCATCACGACAAACACCACGCCGCCTACATCGCCAATCTCAACGCCGCGCTGGCCACTGCGCCGGAGTTGGCCCAACAGCCGCTGGATAAACTCCTCGCCACGCTCCCCGCCGTGCCTGACGAAGCCTTGCGCACCAAGTTGCGCAACCACGGCGGCGGCCATTGGAACCACGAGTTTTTCTGGAAATCCCTCGCGCCGGCGGCGCAATCCGGCAAGCCGTCCGCGGCTTTGGCCACCGCGATGGATGAGGCTTTCGGCTCGCTGGAGGCATTTAAGAAATCCTTTGGCGAAGCGGCCACCAAGCGCTTCGGTTCCGGGTGGACCTGGCTTATCATCGCGCCAGATGGCAAACTCAAGATCATCAGCACTCCCAACCAGGACAATCCGCTGATGCAAGGCGTGGTCGCCGCGGCGGACCTCGGCACCCCGCTGCTCGCCCTCGACGTGTGGGAACATGCCTACTACCTGCACTATCAGAATCGCCGGCCCGAATACATCGCCGCCTGGTGGAACCTCGTCAATTGGCCCGCGGCTTCCGCACGCTTCGCCGCCGCCAAAGTTTAGCGGGACTTGGCTTATTTTGCCGGCGTGAGCTGGGCGATGACCGCCGCATAACCTGCTGCCTGCTCCGGGTATTGCGCCAGGCCCGTCCGCGCGGCCGCTAGCGCGGTCTTACCCGCCTTGTTAGCCACCGCCGCATCCGCGCCCTTGGCCAGCAGGGCCGTGACGATGGCCGCATTGCCGCGCTGCGCCGCAATGAGCAGCGCGGTGTTGCCCTGAGAGTCGGCAAAGTGTGGCGACGCCCCACTCTCTAATAATTTTCCGGCCACCTCAGTCAAGCCACTCCACGCCGACCACATCAACGCCGTCCAACCGTCGTGGTCGCGCGAATCGGGCCTGGCACCATGGGCGAGCAACAACCCAACGAGACCGGCCCGCTTGGCATCGACGTCGCTGAGGACACCCGCCGGGGCATGCCCCGGCCCGCCGCGCGGCGCGGAAAAATTAACAAACGCGGCGCGCATCATGGCGCTGCGCCCCAAGGCGTCAGTTTCGTTAGTGACACCCGCGCCTGGTTGGACGAGTTTTTCGACCTCTTGGGTGTTGGCCTGGATGATAGCGATGACGATGGGGTCATCTTTTTTGACCTCCCCTTTCAACTTGGTGACTGCGAAGTCGACCGCAATGGCGAGCACCGTGGAGACCACGCAGAGGATCAGGGTATCGATGAGAATCAGCCGGTATTTACTCATGACGGGCGGCCTTCCTTGGCGGTTGCGGCAGCGGGTGCCGGTGACTGGTGAGTGAGGAAATTGCGCAACGCGATGACCGCCAGTGGGCTGAGGGCCGCTAAAATCAGATAGATAAGCCACATGAACTCGGGGGAATTTCCGAAGGTGATGTTGCCGGTGTCGATTTTCGGGCGGATGCCGTCATAGCAATACTTGGAGATGAGGATGCCGCTGACGAAGCCGTTGATGGGTTTGGCAATGAACATAGGCATGGCAGCCAAGGCCATGTACGAGGAAACCTTGTCCGGCGGCGAGGCCGAGGCAATGTATTCGGTGAAGCGCGGCATAAAGATGAGCTCGCCAAAAGCGAATACCACAATCTGCGCGACAATGATAAAAAGATATGCCTGGGTGACATTGTGAATGCCGGGCAAGCGCAACACCCACTCCAGCGGTAACACCAAAAATACCAGTGAAAATGCTGAAATGGCCATACCAAGGATGATGAGCCTGACGGTGGCGTAGCGGTTGATGATGGGAATGATGGCGATGAGGCCCAGCACAATGATCAAGGGGTTGACAGAACTGGCCAGACCCAACTCGAAATCAGTGTAGATCACCCGCGTATAATACTTCGGCATCACCAACATCTGGTTGGTGAAGACCAGCCGCACCCCGATGGTTAGAGCGAGAAACAACAGCAATTTTTGGAAAGCCCGCTCCTGCCACACTTCCAACAAAATTCCCAGTGGCCGCTTGGTGTCGTTCGCGCCGCTGGCCCGCTCGCTCGCCTCGGCATAGTTGTCTTCGCGCAGCAGGATCGTGCAGCCTATGGCGCACAACGACATCAGGAATCCGAAATCAAAAATTGCGAGTTTGCCGGTGACGTCGCCCCAGATATTGGCGAAGCCATCGACGATGAGAGCGTTGGCAATGATGGCGCCGACGTTCATCATGAGGTAATAGACGTTGAAGCCCGTGGACCGCACCGCCTTGGTGGTGTAGCGCCGCAGGGAGGTCATCGTCACCGGCGTGACGAACGCCGTACCCAGCGCCATGACCAGCAATATGCCTTTCACCACCCATTGCAGGGACTCGCCGTGCAGCCACACCGGCGCCAGGCCCAGCCCGAGGCGCGACATTGCTAACAAACCGAAGCCAATGAAATAACTTTGCCTGATGCCGATGACATCGCAGATCGAGCCAACTCCAAACATGAAGGCCGTAACAAACAGCATATAGATGCCAAACCACTTGCCCGCATCCACATCATTGAATCCACAATGGGTGCTCAGATAGATCGAGAGCACCGTGACCATCGAGAAATAGGCCAGTCCATCAAAGAACTGAATCGCATTGGTCAGCCAAAAATCCCGCGACGCGCTCTTGAGCACCTTGAACTCCGCGAAGTAATTGCTAACCGGATTTGACATGGGTTTGGAATTTCGGCGACCGGAAGGCATGGGCAAAATACCGCCGGGGGGACTCGAACCCCCACGACCGTGAAGTCAACGGATTTTAAATCCGCAGCGTCTACCATTCCGCCACGGCGGCATTTGCTTTGATGGCAAGGGTTTTCACCCCTTGCCTAAGGCCCGTTGACCACCGCTGGTGAGGCCCCGGGGCGGGACGATCTAGTTCCGAACACGGGCAACTGGCAAGGCAATTCGTCGCCATCGACAGGCACCTTCATCAAAGCGGCCAACAGTCCGGCCCGCTGCTGCACCAAAGCCAAGCTCACCAAACTCTTGGAAGGCATTGCCACCGCCATGAAGCCAGCTTGAGCCTCTCAAGCCGGCGCGCCTTAAGAGAATGTTTCCGAGAAAACATTCTCCGGCGGCGTCTTCACCCTTGTCAGGGGGCGTTGCAAGGGTTTGACTGCCCTCTCACCCCAATTTTCCCCACCGTGAAAGCCCACGAAATCTACTCCGCTGTCGATCCCGCCATAGTCACTCAAATGCTCGATTGGTTTCGCGCCAATGATCGCAATGTGTACAAGTCGGCCGTGGCCACCTTGGCCGGCAACCGCAAGCTGCGCCCCGTCTTCATCCAGAAAAAATCCCTGCCCGAGCAGTACGCCTGGATCCACAAGACGATGAAACTCAACTCCTGCGACACCATCGGCGAACATTTGCTGCAGGCCTATCTGATGGCTGGGCAGCAATCGTTGCTTGGAATGTTCTGCGATGGGATGGGAATCCCCCACGATGGCAAGGGCTCGGTGGTCGGCGAATTACCTAAACGCCTCGATCCGGAGCGCTTGACGGAGACCGTCGAGCGCCTACTCGGGGTATTCGAGCCGAAGTTGCTCACCCTGTACCTGCATTGCTTCAACCTGCAGGCGCCAGAAGGCTGGACCGACCTCTCCGACAAGCTCGCCAGCGATACCCGCCTCACGCTCGCCTGAGCGCGGCCCAACCGCAACGTCAGCCCGTCGCGCGGCAAACTCGCGGCGTCGCCACCTCTCCGTATTTCACCGTTTCCGACTTCCAGCTTTTCAGCATTCCCCCCCTAAATGCCCAAGGTCCACATTAGAACCTATGGCTGCCAGATGAATGAGCGCGATTCCGAGCAAGTCGCACAAATGTTCATCGAAGGCGGCTACACCGTCACGGCCAATGAGGCCGAGGCCGACGCGATCCTCATCAATACCTGTTCGGTGCGCGATCAGGCGGAACAAAAGGCCTTGGGCAAAATGGGCATGCTCGCGGCGCATCGTCGTACCCGGCCGCATGTGGTCTATGGCTTCATGGGCTGCATGGCGCAATCCCGCGGCGACGAATTGCTCTCGCGCTTCGCGCATCTGGATCTGGTGCTCGGCACCCAAAAATACCACAAGGCGTTTACCTACGTCGATGCCATCCTGCAGCGGCGCTTGGAAGCACGGATGGATGATCCGGCACTCGCGCTCATGGGCGAGACGGTCTGCGACATCGCCGAAGAGGCAGGCTCGCAAAACACCATCCGCGATCACTTGCCCAAGCCGCTGCAAGCAACCGCGTTTGTCTCCATCATGCAAGGCTGCAACATGCGCTGCACCTTCTGCATTGTCCCGGATACCCGCGGCAGGGAACGCAGCCGGCCCATCCACGAAATCGTCGGCGAGGTCCGCCAACTCGCCGCAAAAGGTGTGCGCGAGGTTACGCTGTTAGGCCAGATCGTCAATCTCTACGGCCGCAGCGAATTCGCGCGGGTTGGCGGCAAATCCCCGTTTGTCCAATTGCTCGAAGCCGTCCACGAAGTCGAGGGCATCGCACGCATCCGCTTCACCTCGCCCCATCCCATCGGCTACCGGGAGGATTTGGTGCGGGCCTTCACCTACCTGCCTAAACTCTGCTCGCACATTCATTTCCCGATGCAAAGCGGCTCGGACCGCATCCTCGAGAAGATGCGCCGACCCTACAAAAGCGCGAAATTCATCGAGATTTGCGAGGCCATGCAAGCGGCCCGCAGCGACCTGGCCATCACCACCGATGTGATTGTCGGGTTCCCCGGTGAAACCGAAGAGGATTTCCAGGCCAGCGTGGCCACCGTGGAGCGGCTGCAATTCGACAACGCCTTTGTCTTCCGCTACTCGCAACGCCGCAATACCCCGGCCGCCGACCTGCCCGGTCAATTGTCCGAACCGGTCAAGGAGCAGCGCAACCAAATTTTGTTGGAAACGGTCAACCGCATCGCCATGGCCAAGCACCAGGCACTCGTCGGCACCCGCCAGCAGGTGCTCTGCGAAGGCCCGTCGAAAAGCAATAGCGCCCGCCTGAGCGGCCGCACCAGCCAAAACAAAAGCGTTATTTTCGAGGGCGACGCCACCAAGCTCACCGGCCAACTGCTGGAGCTGCAAATCGACCACTCCACGGGTTTCACCCTCTACGGCACGGTTTGCTGAACGCCCTGGCGGCGGCCAGGCCCGACGCATGACCCACTCAGCTGGCAGCAGATGCCACGCGGGTTTTTTTGCGGAGGCGGCATATTTCTGGACAAAGTTGCCATTGGCTGGTGTACATAACTGAGTTATGAAGTCATTCAGATACCTCCCGCTCATGGCTCTTGCCATGCCAATGCTTGTTTCCACCTGCCTTGCCGCCGACGGCAAAGCCGCCAAAGCGAAAGAGGTGCTGCCGACCGTAGCGCACAATCTGAGCGAATGGCACTTTGGCGAAGTGTTGTTTGGCAATAAACCCTCCGACGCCGAACTCAAGGGCAAGGTGGTGCTGATCGAATACTGGGGCGTGCATTGCCCGCCCTGCATCGCCTCGCTGCCGCACCTCGCCGAACTCGATAAGAAATGGCGCGACAAAGGCTTGTGCATCATCGGTGCCGAGAGCCAAGGCAGCCCAAAGGAAGCCATCAAGTCGCTGTTAGATTCAGCCAAGGTACACTACCCAATCACCGCGGGTGCATCCGGCCCGATTGCCTTCAATTCCATCCCCCGCTGCTTCATTTTCAATGGGCAAGGCGCGCTAGTTTACGATGGCTATCCAGCCGGGCCAGGCTTCGAGAAAACCCTCAAGGAATCGCTGAATAAAGCCAAAGCTTCCGCCATGGCCGCCGCGCCCACGACTCCAACTGCTAGCATAGCATCCGCCCCATGGTTCGCGATGCGGGTTTGGACCAATTCCGACGGCCATGAGATTCGTGCGGCAGTCAGCAAAATTGACTCCACCAGCGTGACGTTCCTGATGCCCAACGCCAAGGAAGTCGTGTATCCCTTGGACAAACTGTCCGAAGACTCACGCACCACCCTCACTCTAGTCGCCCAGCCGAAGGATTGAGTGGGGGGGTGCCGTCACCCGTCGCGGCAAGCTCAGGTTTTTTGGGGATGATTTGCGACTCGTTTTACCACTAATATACTGCAACGCGGCGGGCTTTTGACTCAATTCGTCTTCACTTGACGCGGCCGACTGCCACCAATCGACGTTGGCTCATTCCTCGATCATGAAGCCGACCTTGATGGTCACCTGCCAATGGTGGATTTTACCCTCGGTGATATTGCCACGGGTTTCAACCACTTGGAACCAGCACAGGTTCTTGAGTGTTTGGTGGGCACGTTCAACGGCCCTAGTTACGGCATCCTCAATGGAAATAGTCGAAGTTCCGGTGAGTTCGATAAGTTTATAGACTGGATCTTTCATGGTGCTTGGTCAGGTTCAGCTTACTGGCATATTCAATTTTTGTTGGGATCCTTGTTCGGATCTTTCTTGCCGGGCGGCGCTCCTGCTGGTTTTTGGGCTGCCGGCGCAGCGAACCTTTCGCGGGGCGCCGGCGGCGCCACCCTTTCACGGGGCACCGGTGGCGCTACCCTTTC
>WBXE01000134.1 GCA_008932955.1 Verrucomicrobiota bacterium | reverse complement strand
GGAACCACGGATTACACGGATTTTACGGATTAAAAGAGAGATCGTTTTGAGATTCTGTTGTGCCGTAATTGCTGAGAATCGCCAAATCCAAAAAATCCGTGAAATCCGTGAAATCCGTGAAATCCGTGAAATCCGTGAAATCCGTGGTTTCATGATCGAATTTTAGGATTTCAGCTTCGGACTTCAGGTTTAAGAGGCCTCGAGGGGGATTTTGCGGATTGCATCTCGGGCGGATTACCTGTAGCTTGTTTGGGTTCTAACAATCAAGGGAATGACTGAGAAAAACCAACTGCGCAAGGCTGCGGAGGCGGCCTTGGCCAAGGTGCCCGAGCGGGTGTCCGTGCTGACAGCGGACGCGGCGCAGCGGCGGGAGCACGAGTTGCGGGTGTATCAGATTGAGTTGGAGCTGCAGAACGAGGAGCTGCGGCGGGTGCAGGCGGAGCTGGAGGAGTCGCAGGCACGGTATTTTGATCTCTACGAGCTGGCCCCTGTGGGCTATCTGACTCTCAGCGAGGCAGGGTTGATCGTGCAAGCCAATCTCACCGCCGCCGGGTTGCTTGGAGTCGCGCGCCCAAAGTTGCTCAAGCGGCCGCTCTCACGCTTCATTCACCCTCAGGACCAGCCGGCTTATCACCGCCTGCAGCCTGGCATGGCGGCCGAGGCGGCGACATGTGTATTGCACATGGTCAAGGCGGATGGCACGTCCTTCTGGGGCCGCCTGACCTCCACCGCCGCGCATGACGCGCAGGGTGTGCCGCTGGGCCGGGTGACCATCAACGACATCACCGCCAGCAAGCACCAAGAATTGATCCTCTCGGCCCGCGAGCGGCTGTTGCGGCTATCCCAAGCGCAGCGACTCGACGACCTGTTGCGTGCCACCCTCGACGAGGCCGAGGCGCTGACCGAGAGCTGCGCCGGGTCCTATCATTTTTTAGAGGCCGACGAGAATACCCTCTCGCTGCAGGCCTGGAGTACCCATACCGAAAAAAACCTGTGCCGGGCGGAAGTCGTGAAGCGGCATGACCGAGTCAATCAGGCGGGAGTATGGGTGGAATGCATCCGCCAGCGTCGCACGGTCATCCGCAACAATTACGCCGCCGGGCTGCCGGAGGGGCATGTGGCGCTGCAGCGCGAGCTGGTGGTGCCGGTGCTGCGCGGCGGGCGCATCGTGGCGATTCTGGGGGTGGGCAACAAGGCCAGCGACTACACGGAGGCCGACGGTCAAGCCGTCGAGGCGCTGGCAGACCTCTCCTGGGATATCGTGGAGAACAAACGGCAGGAAGCTGAATTGCGGGCCAGCGAGGGGAAATTCCGGGCGATTGCCGACTACACGGTGGACTGGGAGTCGTGGTTCGGCGTCGATGGCAAGTACCTATGGGTCAATCCCACCGTCGAGCGCCTCACCGGCTATGCTGTGGCGGAAGTGCTCGCCATGCCTGATTTTATAGCCGTGCTGGTTGCCGAGGTGGACCGCGGGATATTTCGCGAGCATTTTCAGCAAGCATTGCGGGGAGCGCCGGGGGTGGGACTGGAATTCCGTTCCTGTCATAAGGACGGCTCCTTGCGCTGGTTGAGCATCTCCTGGCAGTCGATCTTTGATGCCGGCGGTCAGTGCATCGGCGTGCGTACCAGCGCCCGCGACATCACCGGAAAAAAACGCTTGGACGAAGTACAGAAGTTTCTGGCGAAGACCAGCAGCGGCATGGAAGAGGAGTCGTTTTTCAATGCCTTGGCCTGCTATCTGGCCGGGATTTTGAGCATGGATTGCGTCCGCATCGGCCGGCTTGAGGGCGACGGCTTGAGGCTGCGGACCTTGGCGGGGTGGTGCGACGGTCACTTTGAGGGCAACCAGACCTACGCCATCAAGGACACACCCTGCGGGGAGTTGGTGGGGCAGGCGGTGTGGTGCGTCCCAGAAGGGCTTAGCCCGCGTTTTCCACGCGACGAGAGACTCAAGGAGATGGAAGCGGTGAGTTACGCTGGATGCACCCTGTGGAGCCACAAGGGCGAGTGCATCGGCTTGATCTCGGCGATAAGCCGACGCCCGCTGTTGAAGTGCAACCAGGCGGAAGCGATCCTCACGATGGTGGCGCAACGTGCGGCGCGCGAGTTAGAGCAGCAGGTGGCCGAGGATGAATTGCGCGATTACCAGCATTTGCTCGACGTGATCATCAATAACTCGCCTTCACAAGTGTTCGCCTTCGATCTGCAACACCGCTTCATCCTCCTCAACGATGAGTTGGCCCACTTCTACGGTTTGCCCAAGGGAGACATCTGGGGCAAGCCCCTCTCAGAGGTTTTTCCGGAGGATCTGGCCACTCAACTGATGGCTGACAATAGCCGGATCATGAGCAACGGCGAGTCGCTGCGGCTGGAAGAGGTCATCAGGAGCAAAGTCAGCGACGAGCCGCGCACAATGATGACCGCAAAGTTTGCCTTGCGCAATGTGCAGGGCGATATCATCGGAATCGGCGGCGTGGCCACCGACGTGACCGACTACAAAAACGCGCTCGATGCATTGCGCCAAGCGTTGAACGAGAAGGTGTCGCTGCTCAAGGAGATTCATCACCGGGTGAAGAACAACCTGCAAATTGTCAGCAGTTTGTTGCGCCTGCAATGGGCGCGCGTGGCCAATCCGGCGACCCAGGCAGCGTTGCTGGATATGGAAAGCCGGGTTCAATCCATGGCCATGATTCATGAACACCTCTACCGCTCAGATAACCTCGCGGCAGTGGACCTAGCCGCCTACCTCAGGCAACTCTGCCACCACTTGTTCCGCACCCTCGTCATCGCCCCAGGCAGTGTGCAACTCCACTTGGACCTCTCCCACGTCACTCTGGCAATCGACCAAGCCATTCCTTGCGGCCTGCTGGTCAATGAATTGGTCTCCAATGCCTTCAATCACGCGTTTCCAGACGGCCGCGGCGGCTCAGTGTGGGTGTCGCTCAAGCACCTTGCCGACGGCACGGGATGGCAGTTGCGGGTGGCCGATAACGGCGTTGGCCTGCCGCCAGTCCTCGATTTGGGCCAGGTCTCCACGCTCGGGCTCAAACTCGTCAGCGACCTCAGCCGCCAACTCGGGGCGCAATTAAGTGTGGGCAGCGGCCCGGGGGCGGTGTTGGAAGTAATCTGCCAGCCACGCGGTAAGTCAGCTTGATGCGCCTCGTTACACAAGATCCGCTCACTGGCCACCACCGCCCCAGCGGCGACCGCCGCCCCAGAGGGATTTGCCAGCGGCGACGCGGGCTTTCTGGTCGGCAGTGTAGGCATCGGAACTCTGGACATAAGCATTCGCCGCTGTCGGATCTTCTTGTATCCATCGCATCGTGGCCATGCCCATCGAGCGGGTCCGGCTGCCTTCGTCGGTGATAGTCGTCGCCATAGCCACCAGGTCGACTGGGGCACTCTTGGAATTGCCCATGATGTAGGCCGACACGGCGCTGTCGCGCAAGGCGCCGGGTTGCTGGGCATTGACGAAGGCGAGCGCAGCGGCCACATCCTGGCTCACCCAGTTGGGCATCACTTCGCGCATGGCCCCACTGGCTGCCGCTGGGTCGTTCTGTGCGACAAGCCAGGCGGCGGCGGCCTGCGGATCTTGGCGTGACCAATTTTGCGCTAAGGTGGACACGGCGGAATTGCGGTCATCGCCGGCGGGCAGAGCGGCGGCTTTTTCGGCGGCGAGTTGCGGGTTGTCCTTGGAGAGGCCGGCAATGGCGGAGGCCATAGCGGCAGACTGTTGGTCGGCAGGCAGCGAGTGCACCCAAGCCTCCGCAGCGGTGAAATTCTGGCTGCCCCATTTGCGGGCGATGTCTTCATTGGCACCACTTTGGCTGGCGGCATCCATGCCGGCGACCATGGCGGCGGCCTTCAGCGGGTCGGTATTGGCGACCTCACCGATCACCGAGGTCATGGCCGAGCCTTTTTCGTTACCGGTCAGGCTGGCGGCCCAGGCCATCGCCGCGGCGGGATCCTGGCGTGCCCACTCGGTGGCGATGGTCGAAGCGCCGCTGCCGCCCATCGGACCGCGGCCGCCGCCCATCATGCCCATCATGGCGAATTGGCGGCTATTTTCCGAATAATACTTCGCGGCGACCTCGGGTTCCTTGCTGGCCCAAGCTTGCAAGACGGTGGGTCGGAGGAAATTGCCGGTCATGCCCATCTTCTGGGTATAGGCCATGGCGGCCGTGGGATCGGTTTCCGCCCATTTCCCAAACAGCAGGAACGAGGCCATCATGCGCTCACCCATGGGGAGGTCCTCGAGCTTGGCTGCCTCCGCCTCGAGTTGGCTAGGACTCATCCCGCCATAAAAATTGATGAGCGCCTGAATCCGGTCGGTTTGGCCCGGCATGTGCATGATTTCAGCCAGGCTGCGGTTGCGGGTGGAACCATGCTTGGCATCGGCGCTAGCGGTGGCTGGGCGGCTTGCCGAGCGGGAGCGTGGCGCAGGGCTTTGGTCCTGGGATACGGTGGCGCTGGGGCTGGGGCTGCTGCCTATGCTAGCGAGAAAGCCGCCAGCGGCTCCTAACACGAGAGCGGCGGCGGGAAAGATCCAGGGAGTTTTCATGGTGAATTTAGTTGATAGATGAAACCAGTTGCGGGATTTAAGCGCTGTGAGGCCGAAAAGTCGCTCTATTTTTTGGGGATGGTGTGGATATCCAGCTCGAGTTCGGGGCGCTTGCGTTCGCCGAGGCGTTGGATTTCGGCGAAGCTGGCACCGAGGATGCGTTGGTCGGCCGATTGGCCGGAGAACCAAGCTTCCAAATCCAGCTCGCCGGCGGCCAAGTCGAGGTTGAGGGTGACGGCAGTGGTGCCCTGGCGCAGGTCCATTTGCAGCTCGCGATTGCCGCTGCGGAGGTGGACGCGACCGGCCTTGAGCTGGCCGATTTTTGAATGCTCGGAGGGGTTGGCCTCGGCGGGGAGGGGAGCGAGGGAGACGCGGTAATGGCCAGGGGAAGCGACGCGGAGTTTCCACAGGCCGGCGGTTTCGGCGACGGCTGCGCCATCGGTGAGGGCCTGCAATTGGGCGCGGATGGCGGTCTGACTGGCGAGGCTGACGGCTGAGGCCGCGCCGGGTCGTTCGCGGCTTGGCCACCAATCCGCGGCGGTGAGTCGGACAAGTGGCTGATGGGGGTCGCCGATGACGTAGCGCACCGGTTGGCGAAGCGTGGAGCTGAGGCGGTTCCACCAGGAGCCGTAGGCGCTGAGCAGGCGAGTGACCTCTGCAGGGTGATGTTCGAAGAGATTGGTCTGCTCGCCTGGATCGGCCGCCATATCAAATAACTCCAAGCCGCTGAGCAGCCAGCGCGAGTCGCGCACGGCAAAACCCTGCGAGCGGTAACGCTCCGGCGAATCATCCCCCGGCCACTGCCCAACGTGGGTGAAAAGCATCCGCTGCCTAGGAAAATCAGCCTGGCCGAGCAAGGCCGGCGACAGGTCTAGCCCGTCGCCACTCCAGCCGGACGGCAACGCCACCGCACAACACCCCGCAAGGGTAGGAAACAAGTCCAGCGGCGAAGTGAGCGAGTCCACCACCCGCTTGGCGCCAAATTTGCCTGGCCAACGGCAGCAGGCGGGCATCCGCACGCCGCCTTCATCCGGGCTGCCTTTAATACCGCGCATGCCGGCGTTCCAAGCGCCGAAAGCCGAGCCGTTGGCGCTGAGAAACACCACGATGGTATTGGATGAGAGGTCGAGCCGGTCGAGTTCAGCGAGCAAATCGCCGATCCGGGTGTCGAGGTCCTCGATCATGGCATAAAATGAGCCGGTCGGTTCCCTTAGCCCGGCTTTCAGGAAAGGTTCCGCAGTGGCGGCCGGTGCCTCGTATGGCGCGTGAGGCACGTTGAGTGCGAGGTAGAGGAAAAACGGCTGCTTCTCGGCGGAGCGGGCGGCGAGCCAGTGCTTCGCCTCGTTGACCAACACCTGCGTGCAATAGCCCGTGGTCTGCTGCCAACCGGACTGGCTGCGCAGCCAGGGATCGACGTAGCCATTGCCCCAGTAGTCCTGGGTTTGGCCAATGCCGCCGCCGCCATGCACCAGTACGTCCTCAAACCCGCGGTCCTCGGGGCGGCAGGGAAACGCCTCGCCGAGGTCCCATTTGCCGATGATGGCCGTGCGATAGCCTGCGGCCCGCAATACTTCGGGCAGCAGCGGTACCTCCGGGCGAATCAGATTGCGTCCAGCCACCCGGTGGCTCACGCCGCAGCGAAATTCATGTTGGCCACTCAAAATCTCAGCCCGGGTCGCCGTCCCGCCTGGGGCCGCAATACAGCGCGAAAAATCCGTGCCGGCAGCCCGCAGGCGGTCGAGGTTGGGCGTGCACAACTGCGGATTGCCGCTCGCTGACAAATTGCCGTAGCCTTGGTCATCCGTGAGGACCAGCAGCACATTGGGCCGCGCTGCCGCCTGCAGCGCGGCGCTAGCAAACCATGTCATTGCCAGCAAGCGGAGTGGGTGAACCATCGCGGGCGATCAAGCCAGCGATGCCTGCCGCTTGCAAGTGTTTTTCAAACCCGGACATGGCCTGAAAAATCGCTCCTTTTCCCGCTTGTTTTCGGATCCCGCATAAATTTCAGATTTACCGCAAAGCCGCAAAAGGCGCAAAGGGGCG
>WBXE01000133.1 GCA_008932955.1 Verrucomicrobiota bacterium | reverse complement strand
TGCCCGCCGTGGCGCGGAGCCGTGCAAGAGCTGCCGATGTCACAGCAGCATGGGCGATGGCCGACACGCGCCAGCAAGCTGGCTTGGCTAGGCGGTGGCAAGCCACCGCACTCCCTGGCTTGGTTAGGCGGTGGCAAGCCACCGCACTCCTGGAGGCGGCGAAGAAAGGCAAATGGGCTCTTGTCACGGGAAACCGGCCGGATATGCTCCCCGCGACGCCGCCACCTGCCCCTCTTCTAAAAAGCCCTCTCGCCAAACCGCATGCCCCGCCCGTGCTCACTTCCTCCGCGCCGCGCCACGACCCATTCGTGCGCGGCCAGCCTTCACCCATTTTTCTAGCAGACAAGCAAGCAGCTCGCTCGGCCGATGGTCCATATGCTCACAATTTCCATTGTTATTCCGGTGTATAACGAGGCACCGGTGTTGCCGTTGTTGTTTGCCGGGCTGGAGGCCACCCTCACGCAATTGGAGCTAACCGAGGGACCGGTGGAAGTCGTGTTGGTCAACGACGGCAGTGCAGACGCGAGCTGGAGCCTCATCAGCGCGCAGTGCCAACGCGACACCCGCTACGTCGGGGTGAACCTGTCGCGCAACTTCGGCCACCAACGCGCGTTGGCAGCTGGCTTGGAGAGCGCGCGTGGCGAGGTGGTCATTTCGATGGACGCTGACCTGCAAGACCCGCCGGCGGTTGTGCCACAATTGGTGGCGAAATACCGCGAGGGCTACGATGTGGTGTACGCCACGCGGTTGACGCGCGGCAAGGAAAGCTGGAGCAAACGCATCACGGCCAACGTGTTTTACCGGGTCATCGAAAAAGTCAGCGGCGTGACCGTGCACAAGGACACCGGCGACTTTCGCCTGATGAGTCGGCGGGCGCTCGTCGAGTTATCGCGGATGCGCGAGGTGCACCGGTTCTTGCGGGGAATGGTGCCGTGGATTGGTTTCCCGCAAACCCAGGTGTTTTACGATCGTGGCGACCGCCAAGCGGGCGAGACGCACTATCCGCTGCCCAAGATGTTGGCGCTCGCATTCGACGGGATCGCCTCAATGTCCACGGCGCCGTTGCGTTTGGCCTATCTGCTATGCCTGCTGTTGTTCAGCATCTTCATTGGTTATATCATGTGGGTTTTATTTGACCACTTCGTCTATGGCAGCGAGCTGGTCCAAGGCTGGACCTCGCTGATGTCGGCGATCACTATTTTTGGCACCATTGAGTTGTTGATGTTCGGTATTTTCGGCGAATACCTCGGGCGCACCTACGAGCAAGTCAAACAGCGCCCGCTTTATATCATCGCCGACGTCGAGCGCAGCGCCACCGCCCCTACAGCCATTCACTCCGACCCTTCATGACTCCCCCTTCAAAATTATCCGCGCCGCCGTTCATTGCGGCTGAGGACCGCCCGACCCGCGCCCTCGGCCCGCTGCTGGTGGCGGCGGCGATTTTGGCCGCGCTGACGTTGTTTCGGCTGTGGTATGTGACGCGCATCGAACTGGTTCCCGACGAAGCTTATTACTGGGTTTGGTCAAAACATTTGGCGGCCTCGTACCGCGACAAGGGCCCGGCCGTCGCCTGGGTCATCGCGTTGGGCAACTGGCTGTTTGGCAACACGGTGTTTGGGCTGCGTTTTTTCGCGGTGATGTTCAGTGCCGGCACCAGTTGGCAACTCTACGTGCTGGCACGCCGCCTCGCCGGTGAGCGCAACGCCCTGTGGTGCCTGATTCTGGCCAATATTATTCCGCTGTTAGCCGTGGGCTCATTGCTCATGACCATCGACATCCTGAGCCTGTTTTGTTGGGCGTGGGGCATGAACATGTTTTGGAACGCCATCCACAGCCGCAAACTCTGGCAATGGCTCGCGCTGGGCCTCATCGTCGGCCTCGGGTTTCTCGCTAAATTCACCAACGGCCTGCAATTGCTCTGCATCGTCGCGTTCCTGTGCTGGTCCAAACCGCATCGCTCGCTGGTGATCAGCAAATTCACCGTGGCGATGGGCGTGGCCTTCGCCATCGCGATCCTGCCAATCGTGTGGTGGAACGTCCAGACCGGTTGGATCCATGCCGCCGCCCTGCATTCGCGCAGCGGTGTGGAAAGTTCCTTTCACATCCGCCCACTCGAGTTGTTGCGATTTATCGGCGGTCAAATCCTCGTCCTCTCACCGTTCATCGGCTTCGGCTTGATCGCTGCCATCACCGGCACTTGCTGGAAAAATCACCGCGACTTGCAGGCCCGCTTCTTGTTGTGCCACTGCTTGCCGGTCTACGCCGTGTTCGGGTTTTTCAGCCTCAATCACGCCGGCAAGGAAAATTGGACGGCTCCGGCTCTTATCGCCGGAATCGTCGTTCTAACGGTTTTCTGGCGGCGTCTCGCGGCCACCAGCCCGCGCTGGCGCTGGGGCATTGGCGCGGCGCTGGGCCTCGCATGTCTGGCCAGCGTGGTAATGCACAACACCGACTACCTGCACCTGCCGAGCAAATACGAACCGCTGCGCCGCGCCCAGGGCTGGGCGGATTTCACGGCGCATGTTCAACGGGCGCGCACCGAGCATCAGGCGTCATTGCTCATTGGCAACCACTACTCGCAAGCCAGCATGATGCAGTTCTATTTGCCGGGCCAGCCCCTCACCTATCTGCCGGAGCAGCCGCGCGGACAGAACCAATTCACCTTGTGGCCGTCCTATCAGATCAAGGAGCATCCGCAGGCGCTGTTTGTCACCGACAAGCCAGGCGATGCGTTACCGCCTTCACTGTTGCGCGACTTTCCCAAGTGCGAGGTGGTGGATGATTTTTGGTCGCAGCACCAAGGCCGCGACATGACGCATTTCATCATCTATCTGTGTCATCGCGACTGAAGCCGCCACCTCTGCGCCCATGCCGCCCCGCCAGAATTGAACCCCGAAGCTGAAATCTGAAATTTGATCATGAAACCACGGATTGCACGGATTTTACGGATTTTTTGGATTTGGATTCTCTCGCCATTTGCAGCACAGCAGAAGCTCCGGAAGACCCTTGTTTCAATCCGTAAAATCCGTGGTTCATATTGCCCCGAGCATGGTCCAACCTCGGAGTTCGGGATGAACCACCGCCGCGCGCTGTGGCTCACGCTCGCCGGCTTGCTAGGGCTGACGCTGTGTGCTTTGCTGCCGATGCATCTGCAGGGCCCCTTCGATGCGCGGGACTTCACGCGGCTGCCCGGTATGCGGCTGGAGTCCTCGGTCATCGGTGCCCTCATTGAACCCTGGACCGCACCGTTCCACATCCTGGCGGGGGCTCCGGACTTCCGCTTGGCGGGCTTGGTAAGCGTCATTTGGCTGATCGTTGGCACCGCCATCTGGCGGGCAGTGGCCGACCGGCATGCCCGCCCCCGCCGATCTATCAGCACCCGCGTGCTCAGGAGTGCCGCCGCTGGATTGGCGGCGGGCCTGGTGATGACGCTGTCGATAGGCGCCACGGTCATCCTGCGGGTGCCGCGCTGGTGCCTGCGGGTTGACGACCCGAACGCACTCATTGTGGATCTGCATTCGCACACCTACGGGTCCCACGACGGCTTGGTTTCCGCCGCCCAAAACCTCGCCTGGCACACGGCCGCCGGTTACAATGCGGTGGCCGTCACCGAGCATCGCTACCCGGCCGGCGCCTTTGCCACCCAGGCGTACGCCAGCCAAGCCCCCACGCCCCAGCCCGCGGTGATCCCCGGCCAGGAACTCAGTTTCCTCTATCAACACAAGTTCCTCCCACTGCTGCTCCTCGGCCTCCAAGCCGACTATGTGGAATCGCCTAACGATGGCCTCGATCCCTTAGCCGACTACCTCGCATCCATCCATACTGCGCAGCAAGGAGCAACCCTCGCCATGGGCTTCACACTGGGGAAAAATCAGGCCAAAGTGCTGGCCGATGCCGGCATCGATGGGTTTGAAATCGCCAACTACGGCCACCCTAACATTCCCGTGGCGATCCGCCAGGAGATTCTCGAGGCGGCCCGCAGTCACGGCCTCGCGCTGGTGGCCACCTCGGATTGGCACGGCTGTGGCGGCATCGCCCGCACTTGGACGGTCATTCACGCCGACTCGCCGGTGGCCACCATGTCGACCCAACAAAAAGCGGCGAGCGTGCTGACAAAATTGCGCGAGCGCGGCAGCGCCGACGTGGTGCCGGTGGTGGCCGGTACCCTGGGGCCAGCCACCGGGTGGCGGGCGGCCTGTTCACCCGTGGCCGAAACCCTGCGCTATGCGGCCGAACTTTCCCCGCTGCAGGTCGTCTCGTGGTGGCTGTGGAGCGCCGCTATCTTCGCCCTGGCGCGACTGCTGGCCCGCAGCGGTTGGCCCGCCGGACGGGTGTTGGCAGCGGTGGGGGTGACCGGCTTGGCTTGCATTGTGTTGTGGGGCGGCTGGAACTGGGTGGCGATCGCTCCCAACGGCCGGCTGGCGTCGGGTTTTCCTCGGCACATCGGCACCTATGCATTGTGTTTCGCCGCCATCGCGCTGCTCGCCGGCGCTTGGCTGGGCCGCAGCGCCTGGCACCTACGCGCCCGCCGCAGGCTGTGAGCGCTAAGGAGCCACCACATTTTGTGGTGGTTGCGCAAGCGCGGCCCACGCATGAGTCCCAAGGTTCGATTCAAGGTCTAGCCTTCCGCACGACGACACTAAAAGTCGTCGCTCCTCAACTGGGTGCCTCAACGGGGCGCTTGCTTGGCAGCAGGGGATTGTGAGTGTTGTTGCTGGACAGGCCGGACCGACACGGGCAGATTGCCGCGACCCCATGCGAATTTCTGACCGCTACATCGGACGCCAGGTGCTTTTCGGCACGCTGTTAGCCATTGTGGTGTTGAGCATGGTGTTGTTGCTGGGCAATCTGTTCAAGCAAATCCGGCCGCTGCTGGTGGACAAGCACGCGCCGTTGTGGCTGGTGTTGCGCTTCGTGCTGACGGTGTTGCCGTTCTCCCTGATGTTCACCATCCCCTGGGGCTTTCTCTCAGCGGTGCTATTGGTCTTCGGCAGACTGTCCTCCGATCAGGAAATCACCAGTTTCCGGGTCGCCGGGGTGAGCCTGGCACGCTTGGTGGTGCCAGTGTTTGTGCTTGCTGCGCTGCTGTGTGGGGCTTGCCTGTGGCTCAATACCCACGTCGTTCCACAGGCCAGAAGCTCGCTCACCGATCTGCTCTATGAACAGGCCAAGCGCGATCCGCGATCCCTGCTCAATCCGGGTATGGTCCACGCCGGGTTGCAAGACGTGAAGTTTTTCGTGGAAAATCAATCGGGCGAGACATTCAACGGGCTGCACTTGTACCGGACGCCGGAGAACGCCCCGCCAAATGCGGCGCTCAATGCCTACCTGCATGCCGAGCGCTTCACCTTTGTGGTCGATGATGCCAAGAAAGAACTGCGTCTCAAGTTGTATAACGCCAGCTTCGAGACGCACAAGCCCGACGGCAGCGTCGAGATGTTCTTTGCCAACGAGGCCGAGCCCTATCTGATTCCCTATGGCGGTGGCCAAACCGAGAAGAGCAAGCCCACGGCGATGACCAATCCGGAGATTGCCGCCTATCTGGCCAGACATCCGGAGCTCACGCCGCAACAGTTGGTGAAGTATCGCACCGAGATCACCGAGCGCTATTCGTTTTCCCTGGCATGCCTGGCGTTCGCCTTTGTCGCCGTGCCGCTAGCAATGCAAGCGCGCCGCCGCGATTCCTCCAGCGGCTTGCTGATGAGCTTATTGTTAGGCACCGGCTACTTTCTGTTTATCATGGTGGCCAATGATAGCAAAACCACCGCCGGCGCCTCGCTGGCGCTGTGGGCACCCAATCTGCTGTGCGTGGCTATAGGGCTGTGGCTGTTCCGGCGCGCCCAGTACAAGTAATACCTGCCAAGCACCTCACAGCGGCATCCAGCATAGGACGTACATCATCTGCGCGCAAGCCAAGGCCCCAAACACCGTAGAAACCACCCACTGCGGCTTTTTCTTCACGATGAGCGCGGTGGCCCCCAGCGCGATGACCCCCATCGTCAGCGACACGTATTTCGTCCATTGATCGCGCTTTTCCTTGGCCTTTGGGTTGGCGTGTTCCGCCCGTCATTCGGCCACCCATTGTTTTAAATCATCCAATTCTGTCGTCTGCATGGGGCGGGCTGAGCGGAATATAACAAGTCACGGTGAGCTCTTCAAACCTGCAATCCTGCATTGTGACAATTTCGTCACATTTCACCCCTTGAGGCGAGGCCCCCGCTGCGACGATCATCCCTTCGGCTGACTCGAGTCTGCCCTTGGTATGGTCTCTTCCCACAATTATCCCGTTTTCTCCCCGCAGGTACTCCGCCTGCGGACGCTCGCGGCGTGCCTCGCACTCGCCAGCATCGGGACCTGTCTGAGCGCCACAGAGACGACCTCCCTTTACATCCGCGAGTACCGGGTGGAAGGCGCGCGGCGCTTGCAGCCGCTGGATGTGGAGGCTGCGGTCTATCCATTCCTCGGGCCGGGTCGCACGGCCGACGATGTGGAGCTGGCACGCGTTGCCTTGGAAAAAGCCTATCACGACAAGGGATTCCAGACGGTTTCAGTACTCGTCCCGCAGCAGGACCCGCGCCGCGGCGTGATCCGCCTCGAAGTGGTCGAGGGC
>WBXE01000132.1 GCA_008932955.1 Verrucomicrobiota bacterium | reverse complement strand
TTGCATGGGCGCGGCCAGCCCCCGTTGTTAGCTCCTGCACGGTTCATCGATCCCATCGGAATTCAACAATAAACACTCCGCACTCGTCAATCGAAGGCGATGGCAGCGGCTGGACGAAGCATTGCCAGCTCACCCAATCGCCCTTGGCCGATGGGGTCAGTCCCGCTTTTCGAGCATGGTGTTGTGGAAACGGGAACCGCATGTTCGAAAAGCGGGACTGACCCCGCAATCCCACACGCCCCTGTGATGGCCAGTCCAGTGTTACTTGGCGGCGGCGATGGTGATGCGGCCGGGAGTGGAGACGCCGTGGAGGCCGCGCTCGTACATATCCTCGGCCATGGCGGCGGGCACCGCGAAGGAGCCGGCACATACCGCTTTGATGCGATACTTCAACGACCACTCGGCGTTGGCAGTTAGGCCGAGGAAGAACAAGCTGCGGTCCTCACGCAATTCGGCAAACTCGGTGCCGGCCACCGTGTTGGCACCGGATTTAAGATCGCCGGCGAGCACCTCAAAGCCCGCCGGCAACAAATCGACGACCGCCAGGTGGCTTAGGTTGCGGCCGGACACGTTGCGCACCCGCAGCAGCACGTCGACGGGATCGCCGGCGCGCAGTGGCTCGTCCTTGTGCAGCGGGATCATTTCGCGCGATACTTCCAGGCCGCTGCGCTCGGGGCCGGTGGGTTTGCCGGCGTCGTAACCCTGCTCGACTACTTGATAGAACGCGCCGATGTCGCCACCACCCTTTTGCTGGCGCTCGAACCGCAGCGCGGTGGTGGCGGGGCTGAAAGTGCTGCAAACCATCCCCTGCCCCGGGCCTGCGAGTCGTTGCGGGGCGGCTTTGCCGCTTGCCACGCCGAGGATGGATACCTCGACGCCAGTGCTGCGGGCCAGATCGCTGTAGGCTTTGAGGGCCAGCGTCATGTAGGAACATGCGAGCGTGTTGAAACTTTGCTCGCGCAGCGGTTTCATGATCGGCTCTAACGCCTCAATCCCAAAGGTTTTTGCCCGCTCGGGGAAATGGCGGCATTGAATGTAAAAAATCCCGATGTCTGCCATCGCCGGCGTGCGGTAGTAGGCCCAGCGTTCGCTCTTGTTAGTGGCTGTGGCGGCGGCGCGGGCCTTGAGACAGGTATCTAGCAATTTGTTAGCCTCGGCATCCTGTTTGAGCAAGCTATAAGTGGCGGCCATCCAGGCGGCGGTGGTGTTGGATTCCCACTGGCCCTTGAATTTGCTGGTTAGGGTGTCGCGCAGGTTGAGCAATTGCGGAGCGGGGTTGGTTCCGTTGCGGGCGAGCAGATAGATGGCATATGCCTGCAGCTCCGCATCGGCGAGCGAGCGCAAGTTGGCGCGGGCGCTGCGGGCCGCGTATTTGAGCGCAGCGTTGAGCAGCGGTTCGGGCAGGGCGTGGCCCAACAATTTTGCCTCGCTCAGGAAATGCAAAACGTAGAGCGAGTGGAATTCTAAATCCGTGGAGGCGCCGGCAGACCAATAACCAAACCCGCCATCGGCGCGTTGGCGGGAGGCGAGTTGACTGATGGCCGCGGTGAGGGCGGCCGCGGCATCCTTCGGCGCGAGGCCGAAATCCGCCTCGGTGGCGGCGATGAGTTTGACCATGGCGCGGCTGGTGATTTGCTCGGAGCAGCCGTACGGGTACTCGCGGACGTAGGCTTCCAGCCCGCGGGCCAGACACAAGGGCAGGATGCTGGCGGTGGCCTCGGCGTGGCGGAATTCCTGATAGAGGCTGCGTTTCACCGGCAGCTCGGCTGAACCCGTGCGGAACCAGCCGGTGGTGACGCTAGTTAGATGATGGGATGCGGGGCGCACGCTCAGGGTGGTGGAGCGGCGGCAGGATTCGCCGCCGCCGCTGGCCTCGAACTTCAAGTCGGCCGCGCCGAGCTTGTCCTTGGCGCGGAAGCGAAAGCGCACGATGCCCTCGCTGCCGCCGGCCAGCGCCAGTGAGGTGGTGGCGTCCCCGAGGACCTCGAGGTGTTCGGAGGCGCTGGCGCTGATCTGGAGCGTGGTCTCACCGGTGGCCGGCAGATGATTGAACACGGACACGGAGGCCTCGAATTCATCACCGGGTGTAACAAACAATGGCGCATTGGGCTGCACGATGATGGGCGCTTTGACCAAGGTGGCGCTGGCCGCCGCACCGATCGCGTTGGCATTGCAGCCCACCGCCATGACCCGCAGGTTGCCATTGAAATAATCCGGCACCTGCCATTTCACCTCGCTGCGTTGCGGGCCGGCGTCGATGATGCCCGACCAGAAGACCACGGGAGGTTCCTGGCGGCGTTTGAACGGGTTGAGGTGCAGCGAGAGCGCCGCATCGCCGTCGCCGCCGAAGGCCGCCGCGCCTTTGAGAAACCGGTATTCGGGCAACAGCAGGTCCAGCCATTGTTGAGTGCGGACCTCCAGCGCCTGCTTGCGCAGGAAAAACTCCAGCGCTTGCGGCAATTTGTAGGAAGTGATCTGATGAATCCCCTCATCCACGGCATACACCACCACCCGCGTCGGCTGGTTGGATGTGATGCCAAACACCGCCTCGCTACCAGGTCTGACCTCGCGCGGTGCGTCGAGTTGATAGGCCAGGACCTTTTTTGGGGCGAGCACGCGAACCGGCGCGGCGGCATAACTCAGTGGGCTGTGGAACACCTCGGGCGAGGAGGTCGAGCGCACGAAGGCGGCATTGATATAGTAAGTGCCCTCGGCATCGTCGGGAATCTTAATTGTCAGCGTGCTTTCCTTGGTCCCCGTCTTAAACCACTGCGCCACAAGCACGTGATCGCGCTCCAAGGTCACCAGCCCGGCACCGGCATACGGAGCGGATAGATGCACTTCGATTTCGTCGCCGGGCAGGCTTTCTTCCTTGGACAATTGCATGCGCAGCTCGGCCTCGCGATCGACGCTGGCGTTGTTATCGCCCTTGCCCACCACGGAGAAAGGCACGGCGCAGCGCAGCATGCCGTCGCCATCGATGAGTTCCATGCGGAAATCCCCGGCCTTGGCCGTGGGGATTTGATAGTCCGATTCGCCGGCGGCCAAGGTGAGCGGTTCTTCGGAAATCTGGCGCTCCTTGCGGGTGGAAACATAAGCATAGTTACCGTTGTCGAGTTGGGTGAGCACGGAAACCTGGCGGACTTCAAGCAGGCGGCGGCGCAGGCTATCGAGTGCCACGGGTTTCAAATCGCGGCCCACAGCTAACAATTTAAGCGCGCTGCCGCTATCTTTGGCGAGGTAGTCGAGCTTGGCGTCGCTCTTCCAGCCGATGACCGCGGCATAGGGCGAGACGAGACAGGTGGAGGAGCTGCGCACGCTGCGGCCGCCTTCGCGCTCGAACGCTTCGGTGAGGATGGCGGCGCGGAAGGTGGCGTCCTTGAGCGTGTCGAAGGGCAGCTTAAAGGTGGCGCGGCCTTGATCATCGGTTTTAGTTTCTCCGAGGTCGATGGAGCGGCCGGCCAGGGATTTGCCGGCTTTTTCGTTGTCGATATAGAAGGCGAAGCCGGGCCATTGCGGGAAGCCGAAATCTGCGGGTGAGAGTTCCAGGCGCAGGGTCACGCGGCGCTGCGGCGCAGCCTCGCCAAAGAGCGATTGCACGCTCACCACCGCATCCGTCGCCTTGCACTCGAGCCAACCGGCCGGTGGCGCGGGGTCGAGCTGGGTCGTCACTTGCATGCGGTCTGGTTGGAATTCCTCCACCCGGGCAGCGGCGCGACCGAGGCGGAACATGTGTTGGCCGCTGCTGTTGAGCACATCCACGGCAATCTGATAGGTGCCGAGCCCGGCGCTTTCCGGCAAGGGGAAATCGCAGGCAAAAAATCCGTCATACGGCAGGCGGGTTTTCTCGGTGGCCACCTCCCGGCCTTGCGAATCGGTGAGGGTGATAACCAGCGGCAATCCTTCCAACACCGGCTGCCAATCGTGGCGGCGCACGATGAAACCGCCGTGCAGGATGTCGCCTGGCCGATAGACGCCGCGTTCGGTGAAGACAAAGGCTTCCACCGCCTTGATGCGGGAGGCGAGCACGCCATCGACCTTGAAGCGCGAGTAATCCATGGCCGGGAGTTGGTATTCATTGAAAGGCAAGTACGAGGTGTCGCCGGCTTTGGTGGCCAGCACCGCTACCGGCATGCGTTCCCCGCTGCAGTTGGTGAATGGGTTGAGGCGGGCGTGGCCGTTGGCGTCGGTTTGGGCGGTTTCCAGCACGCTGCCGTTGCGGGCGAGGGCGCGGATTTCCACGGCGGCGACGGGTTGGCCGGCGCCGAGGGCCATGACGTAGACATCGCGCGAGCCATCGGCGGCGGCTTTAACTAACATCCCGAGGTCGGTCGCCATGATCAGGCGTTTGGCAACCGTGCCCTCGGCGCGTTGCCAGCCATCGTTCACCTCGTCGGAATCCCCGTCATTGCGTTCCTGCCATGGCTCGCCACTCGCCTCGGTGCTGGCCTCGATGCGCGAGTAAATGTCAGCGTCGGGTTTTGCGCTTGCGATTTTTCTAACGGGCTCGACCGTCACAAAGAACACACCGCATCCGCCGGGCTGCGGCTCCGGCGTGACGAGCGGCGGGGCTTGCGAGATATCGATAAGCGATTGGGTGGCCTCCCACTCGTTGCGCTGCTCCACGGCGACGACCTTGCTCCATTTCTGGCCGAGGTTGTCTTCGCCGATCGAATTATTAGATAAATCCGTGTTGGCCATCTTGCCATAGGTGAACGACACGAGATGTTGGAATTGTGATACTGGGATACGGCTGAGGGTGACGCGCAGGTGATCGATGGCGCGGGATTGCACGATGAGTTTGCGCTCGCCGTCGAGTGCGAGCACGTTGCCCTTACCTAACAGCCTGATTTCCCGCGGGAATGGTGGCACCTGCAGGAGTTGCTCAAAACCGGTGTTGGTTTCAAATCCGCCGGGGGATTGCACGCCCGCGGTGACGCGCAGGTAGAGTTGGCCGTTGCTGCGCGGCTCGATAAACCGGAAGGCATGCTGCTTGCCCACTGGCGCCGCATTTTCCACCGGCACGAGATCAATTTTGGTGGCGGTGGGTTCGCGCTCGGCGAAGGCGAGATTGCCGTCCTTGTCATGCCAACCGTTTCTGTGCCACCACAGGCCGATGCGCTTGGCGACCTCGGCGCTGTCGATATCGAGGTTGGTGGTGACGAACACGAATTGTTGGGGTTCGCCTTCGTCGGTGCGGATGATTTTGGTTTCGGCCCGGGTGAGTTGCAAGCCGCTGAATTTGTCCGGCACGCGGGCTTTGGCGGAGGTGTCGTTGGCCAGCGGCGCGCCGACCAGGCTGGAGACCAAGCCGGCGGGCACGCTGAGTTTCACCCAATCCTCCTTGAGCGGCACGGCGAGCTGCCGGCTGCGGATGAAAAACCGCCGCGCCGATAGCGGGTCGGCACTCACGCTGAACAGCGCCCCCCCCGGGCCGCCAGCCATGAACAAGGGCGTGCCACCGACCACTTCCATCCGCAGTTTTTGTTGGAGGACGTCCGCCGCCACCGGATGGCTGAGTTTGAGCTCGCCGACAACCTGATAGACCGAGGGGTCCTGCGGGCTGTTATAAAACGAGAAATCCTTCAACTCGGCGACGAGCGGGGCGGTCTTGACCGTTAGAGAGGGCTTGTCGAGGTGCAGGTCTTTGGCCAGGGCGGCGGGTCGAAGGGTCACGGTGAAGCGGGTGTCCGGGGGCCAGTGTTCATCGGGTTGGAACACCAGGGTTGAGCCGTTTTGCCAGCTCCATCGACCGCGGGTTTTGGGCGTGAGGCTTACCGCCTCCGCAGCATCCTTGCCGATTTTTTCCAGCGGAGCGACCGCTGCCCCGGCGAACCTGACCCGCAGTGCGTCCGGTTTGAGATCCTTGTCCGCTGCGCCGGCGGCCACCGCGGCGGGCGCTTGCAGCGTCACGACCACCTCCCGCAGCGCGTTGTAGGCCAAGCTGCGCGGCTTGTGTAATTGCCACCAGCTCCACCCCTGCCAAGCGCCGGCCGCTAGCGCCGCAAGCAAACACAGGCCCAGCGCAGTGGCCCGCGGATGGGCCTTGAGCGAGGCGTAGCACGCCAAAACACGGCCGCCGCAGGACACCAGCCAGGGCGGCGCGGACCATGATAGCTGGCCGAACAAAATGCCGGGCAGGCGGAGGAGAGCGACACCCACGATTCTAACGAACGATTGGTTGCTTGGCACGGCAGTGGGTGGTTAGACACTAAAAACTACGCGGCAGCCACCTTGGCCTGTGCGCGCTTTTTTGTAAATATCTTTTCAATCACGCAGCGCCGGCTTGAGCCGGCGCAAAGATGCACACGCCGGCTCAAGCCGGCGCTCCGTGATACTCCTGACGTGAGCGCTGCCGCCACGACGACGGTCGCCCCGTGCTCATGCAAAGCTACAGCGGCAAGAAGGAGGACTGCGAACTGCCCGTTACCCAGAAGCTCCTTGCCGACAACGCCGGGGTTCTGCTCAATGCGGTGATCACCGGGGATGCTCTCCACTGCCAAAAAAAACGGCTTGCCTGATCGTTGAAAATGGAGGCGACTACCTAATCGCCCTCAAGAAGAACCAGAAGAACCTGCATCTTTTTGCCGGCACCTTGCTAGACACCCGCCCTCTGGATCTCGCCGGGCAACTCGAATGCGGCCACGGTCGCATCGAACAGCGCAACCTGCGC
>WBXE01000131.1 GCA_008932955.1 Verrucomicrobiota bacterium | reverse complement strand
CGCTCCCCTGTAAGCCGGATTTTGTCCGCCCCGCTCGCGCGGGGTTGGACGGTCATTTCTCTCACTTCGCCGAGGCGAAACGCCCCGCTTGCGCGGGATGCGACTAATACCCGGAGTTAACGGACGGGCCGCCCTTCCCCTGTTATGTCTTGCACCACGTGGGGTTTGCCGTGCCGCCTTGGTTACCCTTGGCGCGGTGGGCTCTTACTCCACCCTTTCACCCTTACCTGTGCCCTTGCGGGCCATCGGCGGTATGCTTTCTGTTGCACTTTCCATCCGGCAGTCTCACGACTGCCGTTCCTTGCTTTCACAAGGCACGTTGCCCTATGGTGTCCGGACTTTCCTCAAGCACGCTTGCGCGTCCTTGCGACCGTCCGGGGAGCGGCGCGGCCAAGATAGTCGGGCTTGGGGGCTCTTGCCAAGGGAAACTTGGGGAACCGGGACGAAATGGTGGAATTGGCGGCAGGGTGGGGCCGCTATTGCCGCCGCCGGGGCTTAACGTCCCCTCAGCAGTGGGCCGTATTCGTGGTGATTGCCGATCCAGAACCAGATAACAGTGTGAGCCTCCGTGATGCCGAGTGCACGGTAGTCGGCAGTGACTCTGGCAGACCAATACAAACCGATCTTTTTGAACTGGATGGAAGGGTGCCGTGGATCCGTTAGCCACAAGCGATACTGCTTGAGCGCCGCGTGGCGAATTTGCACCGGGAGTTGTCGGTATAATGTCCAGTAATTATAGGTCGCGCGGCTTTTCATTGGGAGGGAACGGCTGCGTCTGACCCGCGTGGTATTCGCCCAGCGCGTCACGGACGAGATGATCCAGTTTACCTGCCGTCACATCATCCTCAATCTGGCGGTCCCACTCATTCGCAAACCGGTCTTTGATCCATCCGATCAATTGGGAAAAATGTTCCGGGGCGAGTTGGCCAATGGCTGCTTGAATTTCTGTAACCGTGTTCATGGTAGGAACATAATGCTCGAATGGCCACAGTTGCAATCATCGTCTCTATCAACCTATCCAATATCAATAAATGGGGCGTCCCATGACACGGAAAATAGTTGCCACCAAGGTCGGGGTCGGCCATTTTCTAGACACCATGCAAGCACCGCCAATGTCACGCCGTCGATTTGTCGTTAGTTCCGTTCTCGGAGCCGCCGCGGTGGCTGCGGGGCGGGGCCTGGCCGCGGCGTCTGCTACCGCCAAGATTCCGATTGCGGTGCAATTGTATTCGGTGCGCGAAGCTTGCGCCAAGGACTTTGATGCTACGCTGGGGGAACTGGCGAAGATGGGCTTTGAGGGCGTTGAGTTTGCCGGTTACCACAGCTACGCGGGCAAGCCGAAGGCATTGCGGGCGAAACTCGACGAGCTGGGCCTCAAGGTGGCAGCCACCCACATCGGCACGCCCACGCTGCGCGGGGATGCGTTGCAGAAGACGATCGACTTTCACCAGCAGATTGGCTGCAAATATCTGATCGTGCCGGGCGATGGCGACTTCACCCATCCGGAAAAGAGCCAAGCCCTGGCCGAGTTTTTTAACGCAACTGCGGCCAAGCTCAAACCCCACGGCATGGCCTGCGGCTATCACAATCATACCGGCGAGTTTGCCAAAATCGGCGACACCAATCATTGGGAATTATTCGCCGAACGCACGAGCGGTGACGTGATTTTGCAGGTCGATTGCGGCTGGGCGAGCGATGCCGGCCAGGATTGCGCGGAGCTGATGCGACGCCACCCGGGGCGCATGAAGGTGGTGCACATCAAGCCGATCGTGATCAAAAGCGAGGCCGGCAAGAAGGCAATTTTCGGCCAAGACTCGGTGAATTGGCCGCCGATTCTCAAGGCCTGTGGCGAGGTCGGTGGCACCGAGTGGCTCACCCTCGAACAGGAGGTGTATCCGGACGGAAGGTCGCCGATGGAATGCACCCAGCTGTCGCTGGCTGCGCTGACCAAAAGCCTGTGAGCGCTGGCCCGCCGAGAGACCACCAGCGGCCATGCAGGTGTTCAATTCAGCGCCTGCGATAGAGGCCGATCCATTCGCGGTTCTCGCGGCCGGGGTAGGCCGCCCGCGGGACCCAACCATCGAAGCGATCGAATGCGGGCGCAAACCACGCGTCCAATTCCTCGATGGTGGTGCCGAAGGGCGGGCCACCGGCGTCCTCACCCGGATCGTTGGGGGTGAGGAAAAATACTCCCGCCAGCAAGCCACCTGCGGGCAGGCACTCCGCAACCGCCTGTGCATAGTTTGCGCGCTGGCTCGGGTCGATGGCGCAGAAACAGGTGTGCTCCCATATCGCGGAAAACTCGCGCCCCGCCCGCCATGCCGGATCGAGAAAATCCCCCTGCTCGTAGCTGTGCTCACCGGTGCTAGGAAATTCCCGCGCCAGCGCGACGGCCGTCGGTGAGATATCGAGCCCGACGACCGGGATTTCTAACACTCCAAGCGCCCGTGCATCGTGGCCCAGCCCGCAGCCGGGGACCAGCAGCGGCCCGGCACCCCAGGCGTGGTGCTGGGTCAGCAACTCCAGCAATGCTGGCACGGGTCGGCCTTTTTCCCACGGCATATCTCCCACTTGGTAGCGCTGATCCCAATTCGTCATGCCGCAGGATGGTGCAGGGATGGGGGGCTTGCAAGCCCGCTGATGGCTCAATCACTTGCGGATGACTCCGCGCAGGCGCAGGTCCTCACCGAACTGGGTGAGTTGGAGGTCGGCTAGTTCGAGCGATGCGGGAAGATGCGCTGCGGCAAGGGCCGGCACGCCGCCGCCGCAGAGCCGCGGTGCCAGATAAATAAGCACCTCATCGATCAGCCCGGCCTCCACCAGTGCGGCGGAAAATTTGCCACCGGCTTCTACCAGCACGCTCAGTACGCCTTGCTCGCGGGCAAGGCCACGCAGCATTGCGGCCAAATCGCTGCCCGGCCGAATGAGTGTGCGCTCGCGCCAGGCGTCGCTGAACAAGGGGGCGTCTGGCGGCAAAGAGTCGGGATGATGGGTGACGACGACACGCCACGGCTGGAGGCGCCCATCTAATAAGCCTGGCATGCGTACGGTGAGTGCAGGCCGATCGCGGCGGACGGTTTCGCCGCTGGTGAGGATGGCATCGACGCTGGCGCGGATGCATTGAACATCGGCCCTGGCGGCCTCGCCGGTAAGCCACTGGCCCTCGCCTGGCGGGCGGGTGATGCGGCCGTCGAGGCTCATCGCCGTTTTCCAAATCAACCATGGCAGGCCGGTGGCGCGGACTTTGAAAAATGGCCGCAGCAAGGCAGCTGCGGCGTCTGCACACGCGCCGCAGCTCACCTCGATGCCCGCCGCGCGCAAAATGGCATCGGCGCGGCCGGCGTGTTGCGGGTTGGCATCGACGCAGGCGTAGACGACGCGGGAGATGCCCGCAGCGATGATGGCCGCAGTGCAGGGTGGGGTGCGGCCGTGGGTTGAGCACGGTTCCAAGGTGACGTAGGCGGTGGCACCGCGCAGCGCGGCGGCGCCGTGGTCGGCGGCGGCGGCCGCCACTGCCTCGCATTCGGCATGGGCTTGGCCGGCCGCCCGGTGCCAGCCACTGCCGAGGAGTTGGCCGTGTTTTACGATGATTGCGCCGACGGGTGGATTGGGGGCGGTGCGCCCGACGCCCTTGCGGGCCTCGGCCAGCGCCAGGTCCATCCAATAGTCGTCATCCGTCGCAACTGCGTTCACCGGCGCAGCATCGTGGGAAAACCCGCCGACGGCAAGCGGGAAGCGGCCAAAATAAGAGGAGACTCCTAAAGTTGAAATTTCGGCCTGCGGCCAGGTGCCGCGGGGATTCTGCCCGCAGTGCCCATAGGCAGCGAATGAACCGGAGTTAAAGCCAGCGCATTCTCCTCACATGGGCAGCCGGGCAAGAATGCCCGGGCCACATACCGCCCCGGCCTGCGGCCGGGGGCTTTGGGCAAAAACGCGGCGGACTGGATGAATCCGGGTGCAGGGAGCTGCCCAAGCCCCGCCTAATTGTGAGAAAAGGCGCCGATTCACTCCAATTTCTTCAAAAAACCGTCCAACTAGCGATTCGATGCTGGAACTTGCTTGCGTCGCTGCGCCGGATCGGCCAACTTGCGCCGGACACAAATTTATGAACGAACGACGCGTGGTCATCACCGGCTTAGGCTGCCTCACCCCCCTCGGCAACGACTTGGCATCCACTTGGGATGGTCTCAAGAACGGCCGCAGTGGGATAGCGCAGATCACCCAACTGGATCTCACCCCCTACGATTGCAAGATTGCGGGCGAGGTGAAGGGGTTTTGCGCGGACGAGTATTTTCGGGTGACCAAGGATGCGCGGCGGGCTGACCGCTACGTCCAATTCGCGGTGGCCGCCTCGAAAATGGCGATGGAAGATTCGGGCGTGGATGTTTCAAAAATGGATCCGCGGCGCTTCGGCGTGATGGTCGGCAGTGGCATTGGCGGGCTGGCCACCTTGGAGCGGGAACACGCAGTGCTGATGGCCAAGGGGCCCAAGCGGGTGTCGCCGTTCACCATTCCAATGATGATTTCCAACATTGCCAGTGGGATCATCTCGATCGAACACGGCTTGCTCGGGCCCAATATGTGCATCGTCACCGCCTGCGCCACCTCCAACCACAACATCGGTGAGGCCTGGCGCATCATCAAGTTTGGCGACGCCGATGCGTTTTTATGCGGGGGTGCGGAGGCTACCATCCTGGGGATGGGCTTGGCCGGCTTCGGCAACATGCGGGCGCTGAGTACCCGCAACGATGAGCCCGAGCGTGCTTGTCGCCCGTTTGATAAGGACCGCGACGGCTTTGTCATGGGCGAAGGCGCCGGCATCTTGGTCATCGAGGAACTCGAACACGCCCGCAAACGCGGCGCCAAAATCTACGCCGAACTCGTCGGCTACGGCATCAGTGCCGATGCCTATCACCTCAGCGCGCCCTCCCCCGATGGCAGCGGCCCGGCCTACGCCATCAAAATGGCCCTCGACCACGGCAAGGTCAATCCCGAGGACGTCGATTACCTCAACGCCCACGCGACTTCCACCGGCTTGGGCGACATCGCCGAAACCAAGGCGATCAAGCTGGCCTTCGGCGACCATGCCAACAACGGCCTGATGGTGAGTTCCACCAAGTCGATGACCGGTCACATGTTAGGTGCGGCGGGCGGCATTGAGTTGATTGCCAGCGTGATGGCCATTCACGATGGGGTCATTCCGCCGACGATCAATCTCGAGAACCAGGACCCCGAGTGTGACTTGGACTGCGTGCCCAACGTGGCTCGCGAGGTGCCGGTGAAGGTGGCTATCAGCAACAGCTTCGGCTTCGGTGGCCACAATGCCTCGGTGCTGGTGCGTCGCTTCGAGTAAGCCAGTCATGGAACATCCGCTCTATCGGCATGCCAGCGAGGTGTCCTTCCGCGACACCGATGCGAGCGGCTGGATGCATTTCGCCAATATCTTCCACCACGTGGAGCTGGCGGAGCACGCGTTTTTGCGTTCGCTTGGTCTCATGGTTTTTGATAGAAACGAAGGTGGCTGGCCGCGGGTGAACGTATCCTGTGATTTCAAGCGGCCCTTGCTGAGTGGCGACCCGATCGAAGTGCAACTGGCCATCGCCGCGGTGGGCACCTCTTCGGTCACCTGGAAGTTTGAAGTTGTCCGCAGTGGCGAACTCGCCGCCGCTGGCAGCATCACCACCGTGCGCGTCAATCACCAAGGCCAGCCGCAGCCACTCGATGACCACGAGCGGGAGCAACTGGAGCGCGGGCTTTAGTCCTAGATGGAAAAATAGAAACCACGGATTGCGCGGATGAAGAAAGAGTTATGAATGTTATGGTGCTCACCTATAGGCTTAGCCGAGGATTTGATAGATCGGGACCATCTTTCCCGTGTAATCCTCTTCAATCCGTGAAATCAGTGGTAAAAAAACGCCGCTGCAACCCTTTCCATCTTTCTTTTTGGGTTTAGCCCGACCGAAAAAAGCCCCCCACCATGGACGATTCTACTGAGATTACAGGCCGCATCGTGCTGGTGCCCACGCCCATCGGCAATCTAGCCGACATCACGCTGCGGGCGCTGGAAATCCTCCGCAGTGCCGATCGCATAGCCTGTGAAGACACCCGTCATTCCGGCCAGCTGCTAGCCCACCACGGCATTTCTGGCAAGTCGCTGGTTTCCATGCATGAGCACAACGAAGCCCGCCGCGCACCCGACCTGATTGCCGCCGCCCGAGCCGGGGAAACCATTGCCGTCATCAGTGATGCCGGCATGCCCGGCATTTCTGATCCCGGCTACCGCCTCATCCAGGGGTGTATCGACACTGCCACCCCCTTCGAGGTGCTGCCGGGGCCCTCGGCGGTCATCACCGCTCTCATCGGCTCCGGCTTCCCCTGCCACGCGTTCCACTTCGGCGGCTTCCTCTCCGTGAAGTCCGGCAAACGCCGCAGCGCCTTGACCGCCGCCCTCGCATCCGGCGAAACCGCCATTTTCTTCGAGTCGCCCCATCGCATCCTCTCGACTTTGGTCATCCTCGCGGAGATCGCCCCGGCGGCCCGCACCTGCGTCGCCCGCGAACTCACCAAAAAGTTCGAGACCTATCACCGCGGCACCGCGGCGGAGGTGCTCGCGCATTTCCAAGCACATCCGCCCAAGGGCGAAATCGTCCTGCTGGTGCACCGCGCTGGCAGCCCGAAAGAAGAAT
>WBXE01000130.1 GCA_008932955.1 Verrucomicrobiota bacterium | reverse complement strand
TCGCCATGGCCTCCAAAGCCGATCTATTCGAACAAATTTTCGGTCTCGGGGTGGTGATCGACGAAGACAATTGAATAGACACAAGACAGCAAGACAGCAAGACAGCAAGACGCAAGCCCCGAGCCCGGGGCGAGTATGGAGCAGGCGAGAGGTGAAGAGGACTTCGGCGTGAGCTCAGTCGAACGATTGATGATTACCGAGTGATTATTGTTGATTTGTGATGTGAGCTTGGTGGCGCAGTCAGAACATAGGTAACGAGCGTCAGCACTCGCTAAGCTCACTTCAAAAATCCAAAATCAACCAGCATCAATCGTCAATCTACTCTATTCTTGAGTCTTCAGGTCTTGCGTCTTGAGTCTTCAAGTCTTGCGTCTTCAGGTCTTGCGTCTTGAGTCTTCAAGTCTTGCGTCTTCTAGTCTCGCATGCAGTGTGAGGATGGCGGAGGTGAGGTGGTGGGCGAGGGTGTGTTTGGAAGCTGGCGGCAGGGCCTCGTTGTATTCCGGATAGACGAGGAGCACTTCATTGCGATCGGAACCGAACCCGATACCGGGTTTGGAGACATCGTTGGCGATGATGAGGTCGCAGTGTTTGCGGGTGAGCTTGTCGCGGGCGTTGGCTTCGAGGTCCTCGGTTTCCGCGGCAAATCCTACCAGCGTGCCGCTAAACCCCAGCTCAGCGCGCGCCGACCCCAGAATGTCGCGGGTGCGTTGCAACTCGAGGGTGAAAGGGGCCTCAGATTTCTTGATTTTGTGGCTGGCCACCTTGACCGGGGTGTAATCGGCCACCGCCGCGGCGAACACCGCGATGTCGATGCGCCCGAGGCTCTGGGCCACCGCCGCGTACATCTCTGCGGCGGTTTCCACCGGCAGAAAATCCACCCCGTCGGGCACATCCAACTCGGTCGGCCCGGAAATAAGCAGCACCGAGTGACCCGCCCCAACCAGTGCTTGCGCCAGGGCGTAACCCATTTTACCCGATGAACGATTTGTCAAATAGCGCACTGGATCGAGCGCTTCGCGGGTGGGCCCGGCGGTGATGAGTACTTTCACGCGCGGAGTGTTCGGTTCATTGCCCTGCTGGCAAGTGGCAAGTGGCGCCTTGGCCAATGGCGGCTTGGCCAGTGGCGGTGCCTGGCAGTTGCTCCCAGGCGCGGGCACGCAGCGCCTCGGCTGCCGCACGGGCCTCGGCATCTTTCTTGCTCTTGCCGCGGCCGGTGGCCAGCACCAGGCCGCGCCACGACACTTCGGCTAGAAACACCCTGCGGTGATCCGGGCCGCTCTCGCTCAAAATCTGATAGGCAGGGGCCTGCGGATGGAGCGCCTGCAAACATTCCTGCAATTCGCCCTTTGGATTGAGTTCTTCCGGACTGGCGGCCATCCCGTCGATTTCCGCTTCGAACAAGCGCAGCACCAGCTCGCGCGCCACCGTCGCGCCGGCATCCAGATACACCGCGCCAATCAATGCCTCAAAGGCATCGGCGAGCGTCGAGGGCCGCCGCCGCCCGCCGCTGGACTCCTCACCCTTGCCCAGCAACACGTAGCTGCCCAGGTCGATGGCTAGCGCAAAGCGCGCCAAGGCCCGCCGCGATACCACTCGCGCCCGCAGCTTGGTCAGGCGCCCCTCGGGGAAATCGGGAAACATCCGGTACAATTCCTCGGTGACGATTAATTGGAGGATGGCATCGCCGAGAAATTCCAAGCGCTGACTGTCAAAATGCGGGCTGGCCGACTCGTAGGCCAAACTCGGATGCGTCAACGCCTCGGCCAAAAGTAGGGAATTGCGGAATTTGTAGTGGATCCGGTTTTCGAGGGACTGCATCGGCGCGGGTTTTGGCTGGCCTTCCCCTTATCCGGATCACTGGGGATCTCGAGGAGAAAAGTGGGGTGGACGACGGGACTCGAACCCGCGACAACCGGAATCACAATCCGGGGCTCTACCAACTGAGCTACGACCACCATTTGATGGGTGGAGGCGCAAGCTAGGCCACCCCCCGCCACTTGGGAAGCAAAAAATTGCAGATTGCTCAATTGGCGGCTAACATCGCCTGCGAAGCGGGGGTTTGCCCGCTGGATCCCCCCCACCCTCCCCCTCAGATGGCACTTATCCCACTCGAAGACAGCGTCGCCGACATCATCGGCAAGGCCATGCACGGACTCCAACTCAGCGAGTGCGAAGTCGCCTCCGCCGCGGGCGTGACGCCCGCCGCCGTCGCCAGCTTGCGCGCAGGCCACTTTGATGAAGCCAGCGCCCGTGCCATCGCGCCGGTGCTCCAGCTCGGTGCCGAGGCGCTCGCGGCACTTGGCCACCAGACATGGTATCCGCAACCCGTCGCGCTGACCGGGCTGGTCTGTTTCACCACCCCGTACCAGGACATGACCGTCAACAACTACCTCGTGTTCGATCCGAGCAGCGGCGAGGCGCTCGCGGTGGATACAGGCGCGGACTGCCGCAGCATGCTGGCTTATCTAACACAATCAAAACTCACCCTCAAACTCATTCTGCTGACGCACACCCACGCCGATCACGTTCTGGACCTTGCAGGCCTCCAGCAACACACCGGCGCGCCGGCCTACGTCGGTGAACGCGAGCCGCTGGCCGGCGCGGAGGGATTCGCGGCTGGTCGACTCTTCCGCTGTGGCACGCTGCGCATCACCACCCACCTCACTTGGGGCCACTCGCGCGGTGGCATCACTTACGGCATCACCGGACTTGATAGACCCGTCGCACTCGTCGGTGATGCGGTCTTCGCCGGTTCGATGGGTGGCTGCCGCGTCTCCTATGCCGACGCGCTGCGCAGCAATCGCGATCATATCCTCAGCCTGCCAGCCGACACCGTGATATGCCCCGGCCACGGCCCGCTGACCAGCGTCGGCGAGGAACGCGTCCATAACCCGTTTTTCACCTGATAAATCAGGGCATGGCACCGTGCCTAACAAGTAAATAAAGCCCCACATACCACTGGCGCAACCTGGATTCTGGCATAAGATCGCTCTGTCATGCCCACACCTAACACAATGAATTTGCGCGTCCGCCGAGCCAACGAGCGCGGGCATGCCAAGCACGGCTGGCTAGAGAGTCGCCACACGTTTTCGTTTGCGGATTATTACGATGAGGGGCACATGGGGTTTCGCTCGCTGCGCGTGATCAATGACGACCGGGTGGCTCCACTCGGCGGCTTCCCGACCCACCAGCACCGGGATATGGAAATTTTTTCCTATGTGTTGAGCGGTCGCCTCGCCCACAAGGATTCGATGGGCAATCAGCGCGAACTCAAACCCGGCGAAATCCAATTGATGCGCGCCGGCAGCGGCGTTAGCCACTCCGAGTTCAACCCCAGCAGCACCGAACCCGCCCGCTTCCTGCAAATCTGGATCACCCCCTCCCAGCGCGGACTCCCCCCCGCCTACACCGAGTGGCTGCCGCCGCTCGCCGCCACCTCCACCAAGACACGGGTCATCTCCGCCGATGGCCGCGATGGCTCGGCACGCATCGCGCAGGATGCCACGGTCTATCTGATCCGCTGCGACACTGCGGAAAACATCACCCATCAACTCACCCTAGGTCGCGGCCTCTGGCTCCACGTCATTCGCGGCAGCGCCACCATCGCCGCCACCCTGCTGCTGCCGGGCGACGCGGCCTCGCTCGAGGAACCGGCGCTGGTCCATATCCAGGCTGGCGCCGATGGTCTCGAAGCGCTCCTGTTTGATCTGCTGTGAATCCATCGGGTTCACAGCATCACCGGCTCAGGCGCTAGGCTTCCACGATGGTGTGGTACTTGGTTTACGCGTTGGGCCATGGCAGCTTGCAGCGCACAAGCAGAATTTTCCACCCACTAAACACCCTCGTTTTTCACCAGGAGGTGGAAATCGTGCGGCTGCTTGCGCGACCCACGCTCCTTACGGCTTCGCGACGGGGTCGACATCTACCTTCGGCACCAGCAATGCCCGTGGCACGGCCACTTTCGGCGGAACGCTTGCGGGAGGCGGCGGGTTGCCGCCCGGCGGCTTGCGGGTGGCCACCATCAGGGTGGACTCGCCGGCGTGATGGCGATAACCAATGCCAAACTCCAGCGGCTCGGGATGGCTCGTACGATACGCTTCCACTAGCTTCGGCTGATTGCAATTTTTGAACAACGAGATAGGGCCGGGATAAGCGCCGAAGTAGCGCATTTGCCAGACCTCGGGCGCAAAGAAGCTAAGCGGAATACCCGAGTCGTCTTGCACCAGGGTGGTGGCATTTTCTAGCAGAAACCCGCGGATCGTTGAGAAATTCCCTTCATGCATCAAGTACGATGCCGACTTCACACAACTGGTGCCCGGCGCCAAGCCCCTGCAAAATTTCAGGAACCCGCTTCGCTTCAGCCCACCGTCGGAAATGTCGGTGCTAAAGTAGTAGAGCGTCCGCTTGACGTTAGAGCCGCTGGCCAGAAAATGAATACACACGCCCGGAGCCGACGAGTTGGCGCTGCGGGTGGCGTCGGTGTGCGGCGTGCCAGCCTCATCCAAGCTGACGTAACTCACGTCGGTTAGGGTCAGGCCCGAGCGTGCCAGGAATATATACAAAACTGGCAGGGTGCCGCTAAGGCTGTGGTTCTGGAAGTCGCCCTTCATTTGCTTGGTGATGAAGAAACTATAATTCATCACCGAATTGAGCGACTCCTGCAGCGCATGGAGCTCGCTGCCTAACACCTTTGGCGTCAGCTTGGCGGCATCCGGAATTTCGCCGGTGGGTTCCATGCCGCAAAGCACATAGGTGGATGCCTGCGGAAAAAACGTGTTAGCGTAGAGGAAATCCGGTCCGCTGAACATATAGAACGCGGTGCCCGTGGCCGCAAATGCCTCAGCAATATTCGTCTCTGCCCAGTTGCGAACTTTCGATAGCTGGGTCTTTTCCAAGCGCGACCACGCCGTATCAAAAAATTTTGCATGCTGCTGCCACGCGCTTTCCTGGGTCAGCGCCAGCATTGCCGGGGCCGCCGAGGGCACCAAGCCGGCCAGCAGACGGGCGGTGTCGTTGGTGGGATTGGCCACCGGCTGGGCAACGGGCTGGGCAACGGGAGCCGCGTCCTGAGCCAGCACGCCGGAGGTCAGCATGCAAGTGAGCAAGGGGATAGTGAAAAACGTACTATAGCGGTTCATGGTGGCGGATGGCTGGGGGCGAGGATGGGGATTTTTTCGCGGAAAGCAAGTAGAGGATGAGGCCGAGCGCCGCGACGCCCAGACCGACGAGTGATTCCACGGGCTTGCAGCGCACGACGTACCACAACATCCAAGCCGACACCGCCAGAAACACCAGCGGCGTGACCGGGTAACCCCAAGTCCGATAGGGCCGCGCCAGTTCGGGCCGCGTGCGCCGCAGCACGAACACCCCCAGCACGGTTAGGAACGCGCACAACTGCAATACCAACATCGCGCAAGTACCCACCTGCTCAAAACTCGAGGTCAGCAAAAACAGGTTCACCAGCACAAATTGAGCCAAGGTTGCACGCACCGGTGTGCCTTGCTTGCTGCGACCCGCCAACCAGCGCAAGCCCCGCAGGTCTTCACCCATCACCACCATCACCCGTGGCCCGATCCACATCATCGCGCTGATCGTCGACACCAGCCCCACACAAATGAGTCCCGCCATGATCCGGGTGCCCGCCCCCCCAAACAAATACGGACCGGCAGTTAGAGCGACTTCCACCTTGCCGGCCATTTCCGCCAGCGGCGTGCTGCGCACAAACACCGCGTTGACCGCCAGATACAAGCCCATCACCACCAAGGTCCCGAGACCCACCGACAACGGAATCATGCGCGAGGGATTGCGCATTTCGCCGACAATATAGGTCGAGGCATTCCAACCGGAATACGAGAACATCACCCACACCAGACTCACCGCAAAGGGCCCGCTGGTAACCAGCGCGAGGTCCCCGCGCTGCGGCAAAAATGCCACCGCATGGGTCGATGCCGCAAAATACCCGACCCCAATGACGCATAGAATCAACACCACTTTCAACAGCGTGGAGGCATTTTGAAACCGGCTGCCCAGCTTGGCATCACCTAACAACAATGGCGTGGCCAGCCACACCACCGCCAGCGAGGCGGCCAGCGGCGGCACCCCGGGCCACACCCCGGTGAGGTATTTGCCAAATGCCATCGCCGCCATCGCCACCGGCGCGGCAAAGCCCGCGGTGGCTGAGATCCAGCCCGCCATGAAGCCCAGCGACGGATGATAGATCGTGCCCAAAAAATGGTATTCCCCGCCCGAGCGCGGCAGGGCGGTGGCCAATTCCGCATAGCACAGCGCCCCGCACAGCGCGCAGAGCCCCCCAACCCACCACAGCATCAAGATTGCGAAGCCGCTGGGCAGGTCGCCGACCTGAAACCCGAGGCTGGTGAAAATGCCGGTGCCTATCATGTTAGCAACCACGATCGAAGTGGCGGTGAGGCCGGATATGCTGCGGGTGGGAGTGGGGGGCAAGTCGCTCATCTGCGTAACCCGAGCCTAGCCACCAACTCGCTGCATGGAAAGCCCGGAGTCACTTGGGCTAGGCAGCCAGCACATTGTTGTGGTGCTGCACAAGAGCGGCCCGTGCATGCGTGCCATAGGCTCGCTGCAGGGACAGTCCTTCCGCACGACGACAGTAAGGTCGTCGCTCCCTACGACGACAGGAAGGTCGTCGCTCCCTACGACGACAGGAAGGTCGCCGCTGCCTA
>WBXE01000129.1 GCA_008932955.1 Verrucomicrobiota bacterium | reverse complement strand
CACGCCAAGCCAGCTTGCTGGCGCGTGTGCATCACAGCAGAAACTCATGCACGGCTCCGCGCCACGGCGGGCAAGCCCGCCCCTCCCAAGGCGGGGGCAAGCCCCCGCACTCCGCACTCCGCGCGGCAGCTTGCTGGCGTGTGTCTGCCTAGGACTGCGGTGGCTCGCCACCGCCACGCCAAGCCAGCTTGCTGGCGCGTGTGCATCACAGCAGAAACTCATGCACGGCTCCGCGCCACGGCGGGCAAGCCCGCCCCGACCAAGGCGGGGGCATGCCCCCGCACTCCGCGCGGCAGCTCCGCTATGGGTCGTATGCGCCATGGCCCAGCCATTTTTTGCCACTTACATCATTTTGAAATCCGCGATGCGTGGGGCCGGCGCCACCGGCATGGTGATGCGCTGGGCGTTTGGCAGATACTTTTAGGGTGAGCCGAGGCGTAGATAGATCGAGGTCTTATTTTCCGTTTAATCCTCTTCAAGCCGTGAAATCTGTGGTTAATCTATCCAACTCCTAGGATCTAACTTAGGAGTTCGGATTCAAAATTCAACATCTCTTCATCGGCCGCTCACTCCGGCAGGCGAATGCGGGCGGGCACATCCTTGATCGGAATGCCGGCCTTGATGAGCGAATCCCAGATCCCCAGGAGGTGTTCGACGGAGAGTTTGCGGTCGGCTTCGAGTTCGAGCTTGCGGCCGGGATTTTGTTTTTGATAGGCGGCGAGGTAGGCTTGCAGCAGGCCATCGGGCACCTTGAGGGTGTCTAACGTGATGTGCCCATCGGCATCCACCGCGATGACTGATCGGACGTCGGCCAGCTTGTCGGAAGGCACTTCGCGGACGGTTGGCAACTCGATGCGCAACACGTTGCGGGGTTTTTTGAACTGGGTGGAAATGATCAGAAAGATCAGCAGGAAAATGAGCACATCGATCATTGGAATGATCTGCACCTGGCTGCGACTGCGGACGGGACGCGGGAAATGCATGGAATTCAGAGGGGTGAGGATGGCCGGGATTGGCAGGCGTGAACAAAATCACCGAGCAACGATTCCAGCCGAACCGTGAGTTTTTCAATGCGACGAATAAAATAACTATGGGCCACCACGCACACCACCGCGGTGACTATGCCGAAAATCGTGGTGTGCAGCGCCACCGCAATGCCGTGGGCCACGAGCACGTGGTCGGTGGTTTCGCCGAGGCCCTCGAATATAACGACCAGACCGGAGGCGGAACCCAGCAAGCCGAGCAAGGGCGCGACGGTGACCAGCACGTCGAGCACACTGATGCCGGAATGCAGATGAACACTTTCCTCGCGGGCAGCGGATTCAACGGCTTGGGTGATTTCAGCAGCCGTCTTGTCGCGACTCTTGATCGCCACGGCGCAGAGGCGGGCCAAGGTGCTTTGGCCGGTTTGAAACTGCCGCACAATGGCATCGGCAGTGTTGTCGGCGAACCGCTGCTCGAAGACCTCAACATCGCGGACAAGCGCCGCTGGCAAAACCCGCTGGCGCGTCAGCGAGAGGAATTTGTAGAGAATGACCATGATCCCGACCACCGAGCAAACGGCTAACGGAATCATGAAAAACCCGCCTTTCTCGAGAAACGACCAAGTGGCTTGGAAGGCATCGGCGACGGGTGCGAGGGTAGCTAGCAACAAGGTGTGGTGCATGGTCAGGGGGTGGCTGTAATATGTTAGAAATAGAAGTTGAAGGTAAGCTCGAGCGGTTCGTCTTGAAAATCCTTGGCCAATTCGGCGGACATGGCGGGAATGGCCGCATCGCAAATCGAGGCGATGGTGAAACTTTTTTGGAGTTGGCCGGTCTGCATGGTACCGTCGCATAGGACGTTGCGCACCTTTCCTTTGGCATCGACAAAAAAGCGTAGCGTGAGGTAGCCGGGGGTGATGAGGTCGCGGTTGCGCACACAGTTGCGCTGCCATTCGAGCTCCACCGCACGGCCGATGGTCGCCTGATAACGGCCCAGCGGGGAGTCGGCCACATCCAAGGCGCTGCGGCCGTGGCGCGAAATCGACCCCTGCATGGCGGTCTTGCGCTGGTGGCCGCGGAAGGCCGGGTCTTTCAGCGGATCCTGGTGGGTCGGCGTAGCGTGGGTCGGCTTGAGGGCGTCGGCTGTGGGCAGGCCATCAGGGATGCCCGTGCGCGGTTCGGCCTCGGGGCCCGGCGTGGGCGCTGGCTGCGAGTGACTGAGCGGCACCGGGATATCCACCGGATTGGACCCCTCGGCCAAACGCGTTGGCAGTGGCGGGCTGGCCAGCGCGGCGGCACTTCCCGGTGCGGCCTTGACCTCGCCGCTGGCGCCCGGGGCGGCTGAAGCGGCGCTGGGCGACTGTAACTCCGCAGCGGGCGCGGCGGCATCCGTGAGCACTCCCTCTTGGTAATCGCTTTGGGTGGTTTCAAAGTCACCGGGGTGGCGGGGCTGAACACCCGTCTGGGCCGGCATTGCTGGGGCGCGTGGGTCCGGGGTGGCATCACTGGTCGCCTCGGTATCGCGCTCCCCGATGAAGGCCGGGTGGTCCGGACGTTTGCCGCGCTGATCGTCGGAGCTGCGCGCAAAACCCGCCGCTTGCCTCGCCGCCATCACTTCCTTAGCGGCTTGCGCGACGACCTCGGCCGTAGCCGCGCTGCTGGGCGCGACGGCAGGCTCGCTGGGCGTTTCGGCAAGTTCCGGGGCGATAAAGCGCAGGGTTTCGCGCGGCGCGGTGGCTAGCGGCGTGGGATGGTCGAAGGGGTGGGAATCAACAAACGCCATTCCCCCCACCACCAACAGCCCGGCATTACACAACAGCGAGAGCCCGAGCGCGGCCGCCCACAGGCGCCCCTCTCCCCGCTTGATGACTGTTGCGTGCGATGACATGGCCAACACACGCAGCGTGCCCGTTTTTCCCGCTCACTGCAACCCGGGAAACATGCGTCGCGGGCGATCGTCAGACCATCTCATGGAGCGCTGGCTTTAGCCGGCATGCCCATGCACAGAGCAAAGCGGCCGCTTGGCGGCTTACTCTTGCGCGTTCCATGAGCAGGCCGGCTCAAGCCGGCGCTCCTCCTTGCTCACAAGACTAGGGCGGCGATCGCCGCTGCGCCTGAGCCTATTTCATCGAGGCGAGAATTTGCTCGGTGAGGGATTTGACGAGTTGTTCCGCTTCGGGGTTGAGTGCCGCAGCGCTGCTAGACGTGGCGCCGGCGGCCGGAATATGGCAGACCGTGCCAGGTTGAAAATCCGAGTTGTCGCATAGTTCGCATTCTTTCCAAGAGGCACGCTTGTCGTCCATGCCCAAGGATTTGCGCAGACCGATGAGCTCCTTGGCCTGACCACCGGTGATGGTGAGCAGATTGCCGCCCTTGAGCTGCGAGGCCACCCACACGGTTTTGCAGTAAGACTCGACGTTTTCCATTTTCCAATAGGCGTCCTCGACGTCCTTGCCCCAGGTGATCACACCGTGGTTGACCATCAGCACGGCCATGTGATCGACGGCGGCATTGCCGACGACTTCGGCGTTGGCAGCACTGCCGGGTGTCTGGTATTCGGACATGCCGATCTGTCCGAGAAACACCTCGGCCTCGGGAATCATGCACGTCGGAGGTTGCACACCAGCCACAGCAAAGGCGGTGCCGTGCGGCGGATGCGCGTGGCAGCAGGCCTTGGCCTTGGGTTGGCGCTTCATGATGGCCAAGTGGGTCATGCACTCGGAGGTGCGCTTGTACTTGCCGGCCAGTTGTTTGCCTTCCATATCCACCAGACACATTTGTTCCACAGTCATGAAACCCTTGGAAACTAGCGTCGGCGTGCACAGCACCAGGTTGTCACCCACCCGGATGGTTAGATTGCCGCCATTGCCATCGGTGTACTCGCGGGCCCACATCCGCTTGCCAATGTCCACCATGCGTTGCTTGATAGCCACAATGGCCGGCGAGTTGAAAAATGCCTGAATCTCCGCCGGGCTCTTGGGGTCTTTGCCGGGCGTCCAGTGGTACTCGTAATCGGGCAGAATCGGCTCGCTATACTCGCTGGCGGATGCCGCGGCGGTGGCAGCCCCGGCACGCACCTGGCCTAGACCATCGCGCAGCACATCCTTTGCGGAAGGTGTTAGAAGAACATCTTTCGGCAGATCAGCAGCGGACTTGCCGGATCTGAGGTAGGCTTCCATATCGGCGGCGGTGAAGACTTTCTTGGTCATGCGATAATAATGTTAGATAGGTGAGTTAGACAACAGGTGGTTGATAAGAGAGTGAATCAAAAATAGCGACGGTGATGGCGTCGATGGGAATGGGGAAATCAAATGGCGCGGTGGCCTCGGCTCCCTCAACGATGCCGACAATATCGCCGTCGCTGGCCCCGATGTTATCGTAAGCGATGAGCGAATGCTGCGTGGAGAGTGCGGGTGCTTGCCGGCAGGCGTCGTTGAATTGGCCCGCATCCAGGGGATTGACCATCAACCAGCGCCCACCTTTGAAGGAGGGATCCTGGAGGTTGAGGGTTACTCGACCGATGACTTGGGCGACGCGCATTAGGGGCAAGACAGAAGACTTTGAGACAGAAGACAGAAGACAAGAGACGAGCAGAAAAAGACACAGGACCTCGAGAGGCAAGATGCCGGAGAAGCTTCGGCTTGGCCTCTTGCAGGGCATGGCATTTGTTGTTTGTTCACGAATTGCTGTGGTTTGTTGTCTTCTGTCTGGGAGCGAAGCGATCTTCTGTCTCAATCCACCACTCCTTGAATAAAATTGCGGATGGGCGAGGAGTCGTCGTGGACGATGTGGCGGGCCCCCAAGCCGTCGGTAGAAACAAAGACCTCGGAGTGAAGACCGGCGCCAAACAGGTCAATGGCCACCACCGGAGCCCCGCTGATGCGGCGCTCGGCATCCAGCGGCTGGCACAGCATCAGCTTGCATCCCTTGAGCGAGGGATGGGCATGACTGCTGACTGCATGGCCAACGACTTGGGCGAGGATCATGGTTGTGATCAGATAATGCGCAGGTTCTCGACGAGGACGCAGCGGCGGATCCGGGTGAAGGTTTTGGGAGTGGTGATGCCTTCGCCGGTGGTGGTGGCGATGGAGTAGGACAGATAGCCTTCGCCGCCAAGCCCCAAGCCGGCAACCGACGGACCGTTTTTCACAAACAACGTGGTGTCCATTTCCCTGGCCATGTAGGTCATGTGATCCACGTCCTTGGTGTGGATGATGGCGGAGTGACGGTAGTTGTGCTCGGCTCGCTTGGCCTCGCGCACCGCCGTGACGAAATCCGGCACCGCCACGATCGGCAGCATCGGCATCATCTGTTCTTCCTGCACGAATGCGTGATCGGCATCCGTCTCGGCAAACAATAATTGCGTGCCGGATGGCACCGACGTTCCCGCTTGCACCGCGAGCTTGCCGGGATCTGCACCCACCAGCGAGCGGTTGAGCACTGGATGCGAGCAACCGCCATCACCGGGCTGAAAGGTAAAGGCGGCGGCGGTGAGCTTCTCGAGTTGTTGGGCGTTGAGGCGGGCGGCACCGGCTTGTTCGAGTTCCTCGCAAAACCGTTTGTACACCGAGCCTAACACAAAAACCGCCTTCTCACCGATGCATAACAAGTTGTTGTCAAATGCCGCACCCTCGATGATATGGCGCGCGGCCTTGGCCAGGTCGGCCGTTTCATCCACCACCACGGTGGGATTGCCGGGGCCGGCGCAGATCGCGCGTTTGCCGGATTTCATTGCGGCATTGACCACGGCGGGGCCGCCGGTAATGGCCAACAAAGAGACAAGCGGGTTTTTGCACAGCAGATCGAACGACTCCAACGACGGCTGCTCGATGGTGGTGATGATGTTGTCGATGCCGATAGCCCGATAGATCGCCTCGTTGTAGGCACGCACAGCCAGCGCCGCGCTGCGTGCGCCGCCGGGATGGGGGTTGAAGACAATCGAGTTGCCGGCAGCCACCATGCTGATGACGTTGCCGGTTAGAGTGGGCACCGAGTGGGTGACGGGCAGAATCGCGCCGATCACGCCGAAGGGCGCGTATTCTTCCAAGGTGATGCCGCCATCGCCACTCATGGCATCCGGGCGCAGCCACTCGGTGCCGGGCACATCCTTGGTGATGAGCAGCTTGGCAATCTTGTGATCGATGCGGCCAATCTTGGTTTCTTCCATCTCGAACCGGCCCCATGCCTCCGCATTGCCAACCGCCAACCCTTTAACTATCGCAATGACCTTGGCGCGGCCGGCGATGCCGAGTTTGCGCAGTTGCTGATGGGCGTCAGTGGCGGCTTCCGCAGCTTGATTGACACAACTGAAGACGCCGAACTTGCCGCTGATAGCCGCCTTGGCAGAGGTCTTGGCGCAGCCGCAATCCGGCTTGGGCGTCGGCGCCGAGCCGTTGGCGCTAACCAAGCGCGAGACAACGGCTTCTACGATGACTTTGATTTGATCTTGATCGAGACTCATGGGAGTAGAGAAATGGCGAGGATTGGGGTAGCTTGGAGAATTTGAACCACTGCTGATTTTGAAGTTGAGCGCTGCGGGAGGTTTGGGGTGCTGCGGAGAATTTTAACCACTGAGGTCACTGAGAACCACTGAAGGCACTGAAGGCACTGAGTTTTTCTGGGTGAGAAGCGCGGGAAGTTTGGGGTGCTGCGGAGATTTTTAACCACTGAGGTCACTGAGAACCACTGAAGGCACTGAGTTTTTCTGGGTGAGAAGCGCGGGAGGTTTGGGGTGCTGCGGAGATTTTTAACCACTGAGGT
>WBXE01000128.1 GCA_008932955.1 Verrucomicrobiota bacterium | reverse complement strand
GGGGACCGTAGCCCGGGCATCCTTGCCCGGTTGACCAGGCTTGGAGAATGCGCTGGGGACAGGCGCTGGGGTACCGGTATCTCATGGACAGCTCCGCGCCACGGCGGGCAAGCCCGCCTCGCCCCGGCGGTGGCAAGCCACCGCACTCCTAGTTGCGGGTACATTAGCCGCACATGGCCGCTGCGGGCAGGATACCCGCGCCACGTAGCTGCGGCGCGCTCGCCGCAGGCCGTGAGCACCGCGTCGCGCGCCGCGTTATCCTAGCTTAGGCCGCGTCCTTATTTTCGCGGCGGCGGCGGATCAGTGGCGGGCGGGTGCCATTGACCACCGGGCGGTTGATGGTGACCGCTTCGATATCGCCGCGTGAAGGCACGTCGAACATGATATCGAGCATCAGGCGCTCGAAGATTGAGCGCAAGGCACGGGCACCAGTGCCGCGGCGCACCGCTTCTTCGGCGAGGGCACGCAAGGCATCGCGAGTGACGCGCAGCTTGACGCCGTTCATGGCGAGTTGCTTGGAGTATTGCTTGATGAGCGAGTTTTTCGGCTCGGTGAGGATATTGATGAGTTCGTCCTCGGTGAGTTTGCGCAAGGCGGAAATGACCGGCAGGCGGCCAATGAATTCCGGGATCAGACCAAAGTGCAGCAAGTCTTCGGGCTGCACGCGCTCGAGAATGTTGATGGTTGGGTCGTCCAATTGCTGGGCGTTGACGTCCGAGTGGAAACCCAGGGTATTGCGGCCGAGGCGGCGCTTGACCATATCCTCCAAGCCAATGAAAGCGCCGCCGCAGATGAAGAGGATTTTCTCAGTGTTGACCTGGATGTACTCCTGCTGCGGGTGCTTGCGTCCGCCTTGTGGCGGCACATTGCAGATGGTGCCTTCGAGGATTTTAAGCAACGCTTGTTGAACACCTTCGCCCGATACGTCGCGGGTGATGGAAACATTCTCGGTCTTGCGACCAATCTTGTCGATCTCATCGACGTAGATGATGCCGCGCTCAGCACGGGCGACGTCGAAGTCGGCCGCCTGCAGCAGGCGCAGGATGATATTTTCGACATCCTCGCCGACGTAGCCAGCCTCGGTTAGAGTGGTGGCATCAACGATGCAAAACGGCACATCCAAGGTGCGGGCGAGGGTGCGTGCGAGCAGGGTTTTTCCGGAGCCGGTGGGACCGAGTAGCAAAATGTTGGATTTTTCAATCTCCACGTCTTTATACTCGTCGCCGAGTTTGGCGTGATCCTGACGCAGCCGTTGATAGTGATTGTAAACCGCCACGGCTAGGACTTTTTTGGCATTTTCCTGGCCGATAACAAACGCGTTGAGCCGGTCGCGAAGCGCTAACGGGGTGGGCACTTTAAAGCCGGACTTCTCCGCAGCGGTGCGACCTTTCTGGGTGCCGCCGCCGAGTTCTTTTTCGAGAATGCTGGCGCACACGTCGATGCACTCGTTGCAGATATACACCCCCGGGCCGGCGATGAGTTTCTTGACATCGGTGTGACCCTTGCCACAGAACGAGCACATGGTTGAATTGGAGGAGCGGGCCATACTTTTAAAGCACTAAATCTTAAATATGAAATTCTAAACGAAGATGGAGAAAACACTAAATCTTACGTATGAAATTCTAAACGAAGAGGAAAAGGGGCGAAGAAGTGCGTGTTTCTTCGTTTAGAATTTATAATTTAAGATTTAGGCTTTCGCAGCGCCGGCTGCATCGGGGAGTTGTTTGCGGCTTTCGAGGACCTTGTCGACGAGGCCGTAGGCGACGGATTCTTCGGCGGACATGTAGTTGTCGCGATCCGAGTCATGTTCGACTTGCTCGATGGATTTATTGGTATGTTTGGCAAGGATCCCGTTGAGGCGTTTTTTCAGGTTGAACATGAAGCCGATGGTGCGTTCGACGTCGGAAGCCGTGCCGCTGGCGCCGCCTGACACCTGATGAATCATGACATGGGAATTGGGCAGGCAATAGCGTTTGCCAGGGGTGCCTGCGGTGAGCAGGATGGAGCCCATGGAGGCGGCGATACCGATGCAATAGGTATTCACATCGCAGGTGAGGAATTGCATCGTGTCATAGATGGCGAGGCCGGCGGTGACAGAGCCGCCGGGGGAATTGATATAGATATGGATATCCTTTTTGGGGTCCTGCATTTGCAGGAACAGGAGCTGCGCGATGACCGAGTTGGCGACAAAATCATCGATGCCGGTGCCGATGAAGATGATGCGGTCCTTGAGCAGGCGCGAGTAAATGTCGAACGAGCGCTCGCCGCGGCCATCCTGTTCGATGACGATGGGGACGTAATAACTATTGCGTGGGGCAGATTGGCTCATGGCTGGGGAAGTGAATTCAATCATTGAGTGGGGTGGCAGTGTCCTCTTGGACGATGGCTTGCTCGACAAGGAAGTCAATGGCCTTTCCGATGGTCATCGACTGGCGAACATTGCTGATCCGCCCGCTGCGCTGCATGTCCTTGATAAATTTTTGGGGCGCCAGCTTGCGGGAGGCAGCGATTTGGACCAAGTGGCCAACGAGCTCCTTGTCATTGACGGTGATATTTTCGACGCGGGCAATTTCCTGGAGGATGAAATTGGTGCGCAGGTTGGAGACCGCTTGGTGTTGGGCGGTGGCGAAGATTTCGGCTTGCTGGGATTGCACTTCGTCCTCGCTCATGCCGGCTTGGATGCCGCGTTCGACCATGGAGTCGGCCTGGGTTTGGGTTTCCTGGGCGATGAGTTCGTCGGGCAGTTCGAAATCGACGTTGGCATTGAAGTGGGCAACGATCTGGTTGACCTTCATATCGTTGATTTTGCGCTGGCGCTCATACTGCATGTTGTCGCGGATGACGGCGGTAATTTCCTCGATGGATTTGCCGGGGGCCAGGCGGGCGGCGAGGGCGTCATCCAAGTCTGGCAGGATGGCGCGTTTAATTTCCTTGAGGGAGCTGCTGAAAAGCATCTCGCAACTGCGCAATTCTTCGATGGGAAAGTCTTCGGGCAGGGTGACCGTAATTTCGCGGGACTCACCAGGGTTCATGCCAACGAGTTGGACGCAGAAACCGGGGAGGAAGGCTCCCTCATCGAGACGCAGCCAGAAATCTTGGCGGCCGGCGAGATAATCGGCGGGTTTGCCGAGAAATTCCTCGGTGGCTTGACCATTGACGCTGGAAGAGTAGTCAATGACGGCGAAGTCGCCCATCGCCGCAGCGCGGTCCTCTACGGGCTGAAAGTCAGCGAAGCGCTCGCGGAGTGACTCGAATTGTTGAGTCAATTCCTCCTCTGGCAAATCGGCCGGCGGCACGATCACGGTGATCCCTTTGTATTCAGGCAGTTGCACATCCGGAGCGAGCATGAGGGTGGTCTCGAAGGACAACCCGCCGTCGGGCAGATCGGTGATGGCCTGGGCCATACCGAATTCGAGCACCTTGAGCGACTCCTGCTGGATCGCCTCGTCGTAGGCCTCGTTGATGAGTTTGCTGCGCAATTCGTCGGCAATATCCTTGCCGTAGCGCTTTTCCACCACCGCCAGCGGGGCCTTGCCGGGGCGAAAGCCGGGAATGCGGGCTTTGTTGGTGTAGGTACGGAGGATTTGGTTGCGTTCGCTGGCGACTTTGCCCGCAGGAATTTCAACCCGCAGGGTGGCGACGCATTTTGGCTGCTTCTCGACGACAATATTCATGATGGATGGCCGGACTTGAGCGCCGGGACGGGCAGGCTAGGGGCAAGCGGCTGCGCTTGTCAAACGAGGCGTGCACGAATTGTAAAAAATCCGGCAGGCTGGCTTCATGCGGGCGGGATGGGGTGTGCCACTAGGAGTCACTTGGGCTAAGGAGCCACCACATTCGTGTGGTGGTAGCGGAAGAGCGACCCATAAATGAGTGCCGAAGGCTCGGTTCATGGGCGTTGCTTCCGCACGACGACAGTAAAGTCGTCGCTCCCTACCATGCCGCATCAGGGGCAAGTTACTCAGAAGCTTGCACCCATTCCACTTTGCGGCCCTTGGCGTCCTTTGCGACTCCACGGTAAATCTTCAAGTGAGTCAGAAGGCCGGCAGGCCTTGGGTGCTGCCGGACCAACTCCAGAGGCCCGGATCGAGTTCGAGGCGGGCGGCGGCGGCGAGGGCTTGGGCATCGGCCGCCGGGTGCAGCACCGCGAACACGGTGGAACCGGAGCCACACAACAGGGCGGCGGCCACTTCCTTGCGGGCCAGCAGCCATTGCTTGAGCTCGGCTAGAAAACGGAATTTTTGGAACACCGGCGCTTCGAGGTCATTGACCAGAGCGAACCCCTGGATCTCCTGCCGGGAGTAGCGAACGCCAGGAATGGCGGTAGCAGTCTGCCAGCGGGCGTAAATTTCTGGCGTCGCGATGGCAAACGCAGGTTTGAGCAACAACACCGGCAAGGCTGGCGGCGAGGCCGTGGGCTCGACGATCTCACCGCGACCGCTGCAGCGGGCCGCACCGGGAGTGAGGAAAAACGCGACATCGCTGCCCAAGCCGGCGGCCAGCGCGGCGAGGGGTTGCGGGCCCAGTGCGCCCTCGTGGATTTGCTCCAAGCCGATCAAGGTGGCAGCGGCGTCGCTGCTGCCGCCGCCCAAGCCGGCGGCGTGGGGGATATGCTTTTCGAGGGAAATACGGCAGTTGCAGGGGAGCTGGGTCGCTGCCTGGTAGGCACGCACGGCTTTGACGACCAGATTGGAGTCGTCGCTCGGCAGCGACGCTTCGTCGCAGGCAAACTCAAAGCTGGCGGCTGGCTCAAAGTGCAGGCGATCGGCCAAGTGCGGGAGTTTGACCATCAGGGAGTCGATTTCATGGAAACCATCGTCGCGGCGAGCGAGTACGCGCAACGAGAGGTTGAGTTTGGCGGGGGCGTCTAAGGTGAAGGGCGTCATGGCGAGCAATCTCTAACGGCGAGCGCCAGCATGCGCCCGGTTTGGCCTTTTTCAATCCGATAACTGTAAAATCGCGAAATATCCGCCGCCGTGTTGGCCCCGCTGTCGTAATACTCGCCGACCCCCGCCCGCGCCGCTTGACGGGCGATTTGCGCGGCAAAATCCACCTCGTAGTCCGGTGGCCGGATGCACGGGCTGAGCAGCGCGGTCACGTCGCCGGGCCGGGTGCCAAAGGTCTGTGCCATAAGCGCCAAGGCATTTTCCAAAATCCCGCCGGCCGTCCCCTGCTTGCCGGAGTGCAACAGGCCGATGGCCCCGCTGACCCGGTCGGCCAGCCAGATGGCGGCACAGTCGGCCACGTAAATCGCCAGCACCTGGCCGGGCTGATTGGTGATCAGGCCGTCCACGCCGGGGACGACGGGCAGGCCGTCGGGGGCGAGGATTTGGGCGGCGTCCGGGACGCAAGCCACAGCCGAACCATGGACTTGCTCGGCACGCCACCACGGCTGCGGGTGGCTACCGAAAGCCGCGACGGCCGCCTCATGGTATGGGCGCAAGGTGCGCATCGCCTCGTCGCGCCCGCCGCTGATCGGCACGCCTGGCAGTCGTTCCACCCAGCCGCCGCGCACCCCGGGATAGCATCCTTGCAGCGCATCCAAAAATCTTGGTTGATCCGTCACGCAGGTAGCGTAGAGGTGGCAGGCGGGTTGAGCCAAGCCGCTTTGTGACAATTTGTAATGTGGCAAAATTGTCACATGATAGAGTTTCGTGCAGCAGCTCCAACCGGCCAGCATCCAGACGTGCCCGCTTCCTGCGTCATGGCCTAATTTTTTTCTCTTCCCAAATCTGTAGCATTATGACTTCGTCGTGCCGGCGCTCCTGCGCCAAGTCTGCATAAACACAAACCACACGACACCCATGCGCAAGCCTCTCCTCCTTCTCGCCCTGCTTAGCAGCACCGCCATACCGGCACACGCCCAGGCCGCACCGCAGGCCACCGGCCTGTTGACCGGCAATACCTACATCGGCGACACCACCTACGACAAGCTCTGGTCCCTGTTCACCCTCTACAAGGACGAGTCCAACCCGATTCTCCAGGAATTCACCCTGCAAGGCCGCTTGCAAGTCCAGTACGCGGATGGCCACTCCACCAACGGTCACTTCGATATCCATGACTACAGCAAAAGTGGCAAGCAGGAGGCCGTCTGGGCCGACCAAATCGAGGCGCGGCGGGCCTATTTCGGCTTCAAGAGCAAATGGTTCCAAAACTGGAAAGTAGAGGGCCAGATCGACGTTGACACGGACGGGCTGGACGCTCCGCACGGCGTCCCCGGCGGCTACACCCCCTACAAGGACATTTACGACCTCTACATCACCTACGCCCCCAGCGACTCACTCAACGCCTCGGTCGGCAAACGCGAAATCAAGTTTTCGCGCGAACAGGAAATTTCCTCCACCGAAATTTTGACCTTTGAGCGCAGCATGCTCACCAACGCCATGCATCCCGGCAATCTGACCGGCGTCTGGGTCAACGGCAAAGGCATCCAGGAACATTGGCTCTACGAACTCGGTGTCTACGGCAACGACCAGGTCCGCGAATTCTCCAATTTCGATGGCGGCACCATCTACACCGGCAAGATCGGTTATGATTACTCGTCCCACGCCAACCTTGACTCTTCGGTCGCCTCGTTGCGCTACATGCACGATACCGCACCCGGCTTCCAATCCTCGAACACGGATTCCAACTACCGCGATATCACCAAAACCCCGTTATTCTTCGATTGCATCGCCCTGTCCAACGACCTCATCCAAGGCCGCTTCGGCTTGACCACCGATGTCCTCTACGGCTTTGGCTATCATGGCTACGCCGATCAG
>WBXE01000127.1 GCA_008932955.1 Verrucomicrobiota bacterium | reverse complement strand
TGCGCTGTTCGATGCGACCGTGGCCGCATTCGAGTTGCCCGGCGAGATCCAGAGGGCGGGTGTCTAGCAAGGTGCCGGCAAAAAGATGCAGGTTCTTCTGGTTCTTCTTGAGGGCTTCACGCAATAGTGAAATTTCAAGTTCTGTCGTGGCCGTCCTAATTTCACGGCCTTGGGTGACTTCATCCAGCGTTGAGCAAAGGTGCGGCGGGGTCATGACCCGGGTAGCATGAAAAAATCAGCACCTATGTTTAGCCCAAACTTAAAAATCTTTGCAGTTCCTTGAATAGAGGCTGATTTAGCCAATCACCCTAGGCGGGACGCGGCAGCCAGGAATTGAGACTTGCCGGGTGAGGTGGATTGGCGCACATCTGGCGTGTGATGATTTGCCGGATGCTGTTGTTAGCCATTCCGCTGGCACTCGGGCTTGGCTCGTGCGGGCGCAAAACCGGCCATGCAGGGCCGGAGGCTGCTGCGCTGCCGCAGTTGGCGAAATCGACTGAGTGCAGTGCCTGTCATCAGGCGGCGGATCAGGTGTGGCGGGGCTCGATGCATGCTTTGGCCCATCGCAAGGTGGGTTCGCTAGAGGACGCATGGGCGTTTCGGGCCAAGCCATTGGATCTGGGCAATATCCACTGGAAATTTACCGGCGGCGAGAGTGCCCCGCGCATCCAATGGCATGATGATAACTCAAAAGTGCCACCCATCGCGCTGGCTCCCCCCATGGCCATCGGCTACCGGCCACTCATCCAATACGTGCTGGATTTCGGCAACGGTCGCTACCAGGTGCCCGACGCCGCTTGGGACCCAACCAAACAGGAATGGTTCAGTATGTTTGGAAGCGACCAGCGCAAACCGCAGGAATGGGGGCATTGGACGCAACGCGGCATGAACTGGAATAGCCAGTGCGCCGCTTGCCACTTCACCCAGTATCGCAAAAACTATCTGCCCGAAACCGACGGCTACGCCACCCGCTGGCTCGAACAAGGCGTCGGCTGCACCCAATGCCACGGGCCGTCGCAGGACTCACGCCGGCCTAACGAATGCATCGTGGATTTTAAGAAAAAGTACACGCCCCAGCAGTGGATGCATGCCTGCGCCACCTGCCACAGCCGGCGCGAGGAACTGGATGAAAAATTCCTGATAGGCGATAATTTTTTTGACCACTACAGCCTGGCGTTGCCGAGCCAGCCTGGCCTCTATCATCCGGATGGGCAGCAGATCGACGAGGATTACAACTTCACCTCGCTGTTGCTCTCGCGCATGGGCCACAAGGGGATTTCCTGCATCGATTGCCATGCCCCCCACGCCGCCACCCCCAAGGGCGGCAAACCCGCCGTGGAAACGAACACGTTGTGCATGCAATGCCACGCCAGCGGCCTGCGCGGCGCCATCGTCATCGACCCGCTGGCACATTCATTCCACAAACCGGGCAGCGCCGGCAGCCGCTGCGTGGACTGCCACATGCCCAAATCCATCTACATGGGCCGCGATGCCCGCAGCGACCACCGGTTTCCCAGCCCAGACCCCGTACTAACAAAAGAACTGGGCACCCCCAACGCCTGCAACACCTGCCATGCCGACAAGGGACTGGACTGGCAGATTGAGTGGACTAACAAATGGTACGGGCCCACGAAAAAGCCGTTGGCACGGGAGCGCACCCGGGCGGTGGCGGCGGCTTATGCCGACAAGCCCGAGGCCATGGACAAGTTGTTAGCGGCGTTTGACCTTGAGGACAACACCGCCTGGCAGGCGACCTTGCTGCGCCTGATGGAACCATGGGCGGAGGACCCACGCGTCACCCAGCGCGCCGAGAAGGCCGCTGCCAGCCCGGATCCACTGGCACGCGGGGCCGCCGCATTCCTGTTAGCTCGGGTGCCAGCCTCCGGCACCCAGTGGGCACGTTTATCCAAGGATCCAGTTAGATCGGTGCGCCTCGACGCCGGCTGGGGGGCGCTCGACCGCCTGCCCAAAGACGACGCCTTGCTCTTGGACCTGGAAAAGGTGGCGCAACACCAAGGCGACCAGCCCGCTGGGCAGATGCGCTTGGCGCGCTTGGCCCGCCATCGCGGCGAGGGGGCGGCGGCGGAAGCTCACCTGCACAAGGCTGCCGACTGGGACCAGGGATCGGCTGTGGCGCGGCAAGAACTGGCAGTCTATCTGGCAGGTGCGGGCCGCACCCGCGAAGCCATTCCGGTGCTGGCCGAAGCGGCAAAAATTGCCCCCAAGGATCCGGAAATCCCCTACCTAAGGGCGCTGGCCTTGGCCGAGCTCGGCGACGAGGCAGGCAGCGAAGCGCAGTTGCGCGAGGCGATCCGCCTCAATCCGCGCTTTGCAAGGGCCTACTACAACCTTGGCCTGTTGTTGTCCAGCCAAGGCCATGAGGCGGCGGCCATTATCTCATTGCGCAACGCCTCGACACTCGGACCCGCTGATCCAGAGCCGCCATATGCTCTGGCCACCATCTATCAGCGCCTCGGCCAATCCAACGCTGCCGCCGCCGCCGCCCGCGACGCCCTCCAACGCAACCCAGCCCATCAGCAAGCCGCCGCCCTGCTGCGCTCGATCGGGCAGTGAGGGACGCATCAACCTGAAAAGGACAAGTACCTTGGCCGCTAAGGAGCCACCACATTCTTGTGGTGGTAGCGGAAGCGCGGCCCATGAAGGAGTTCGCAGGTTCGGTTCATGGCCTATCCTTCCGCACGACGACAGTAACGTCGTCGCTCCCTAAGTGCCGCAGGCTCGGTTCATGGCCGATCCTTCCGGACGACGACAAAAGCCGCCAAACTATTGACTTGGCGAGAGGAGCAACCATCGCCAGCCTTGCACGCATGTCAGAGACGGAAAGTTTGGCTAGCCTCATTCTGCTCGCAGTGTCTGCGGGATGCCTGTTGTTCTTGTTAGCGGCGGTGATCCGTAACGGTCGCTGCCTGCGGCGCATTGAACGCGCGCTCCAATCACCCAAAGGCGCGCCAACATCTGCGACGGCCGCCGCGGATGGCCGGGCCACCGCAGCGAGGGGCGAGTTCGAGACATTTCTAGGTGAAGATCCGGCGCGCCTGCTGCTGCCAAAAAGCGAGCAAGCCAAGGCCTATCGGAGTTGGCGCCAACACAAAGGTTTGAATTGGTCCAAGCCGTCAACAAGATTGACGGACTGAAACACCCACGATCCGTTCTTGCGCCGCGGCGGCTTGGCCTGCACTGTGCCCCGCGCATGAGCTGGACGGAATCAACCTTGCGGGGCGCGGCCTCATGGCAGGCCTTCAAAGCGGGTCAGTCCCTCTGCGCGACCGGTGCCGCCAGCATGGTGAAATCCACCCCCGACGGCTGGCAAGGCAGTGTGCGCGAGGGCCGGATCTTGCGGCGCGTCAGCGTGCGCGTCACCTCTGCCAGCGCTTTTGAGACCCGCTGTTCCTGCCCGGACAACCAAGCCAGCGGTGCCGTTTGCGCACATGCCGTTGCGGTGGGGCTCGCCGCACTGCACGGCACGCCCGCACTAACCCCACAGCCCGGCATACCCGCGCTAACCCATCAGCCACCGCCGCTAGGCACGACCGCTCCCCAGGCCTGGGATATTTTGCTGGCCCCCAACTGGCGCGACGCCCTCGTCCGTGGCCGGCTCGCCGCCACCCTCAGCCACAGCGCCGGATCCGTAGCGGCCGACCCGGCCCTCAGCGGCTGGCTGGCCGCTGCCGGTGGCATTGCTAAATCCCCGTTGCATCTCCAACTCGAAGGCGTTGCGCTGAGTGGATTTTTGGAGGCACTCACTGGCCACCCGCGCATCAGCGTCGGCAAAGACCGCGGGCCATTGGAAATCCGCGCCGCCGGCACCCTAGCGATCCGTGAATTAACCCACCAGGCGCCCAGCCTGCGGCTCATCCCGCAACATGCCGCCCACCCGCGGGTGATTCTCGCCGGCCACTGCTGGCAACTCGCGCCTGATGCCCTCACCCACATCGGCCCGGGCTCCATCCCGCCCGGCCTCGCCGACCCACTCGGCGAACTCATCGCCGGCCGCCCCGTTGAATTGCCAACGCAAGCATTTCTCGCCCGGCTTGAGACTTGGCAGGAATGGCTCGCCTTCCCCGCGGATTGCTGGCTCGACGCCCTCCACTTCACCGCTGCACCCTTCACCGTGGCACTCACCTTGGATGGCTCGCTCCAACACCTCGAGGCCAACCTCGCCATCCTCTATCCCGGCGCTCCCCCAGTCCCGCCCGGCCAGACCACCCTGCCCGGCTTGCCCCGCCTCAGCGACGAGCAGCACTGCGAAATCCGCGATTTGGAGGCGGAAAATCGCGCCGCCTCCAGGCTCGCGCATGCCGGATTTGTCACCGCCGATCCGACCAGCGGTCTGTGGACGCTGCACGGCGAATCCGCCATTATCCACTTCCTCACCCACACCCTCCCCGGACTCCACCGCTCCTGGACCGTCACCGAGCGCGAACACTTTCGTCTCGCACAGCGCCAAATCGTCCTCGTCGAACCCAAAATCGAAATCCTCAGCTCCGGCGAGGATTGGTTGGATTTCAACCTTTCGTTTCAATCGAATGTTGGGGAAGTCATCCCGGCCGCCGATATTCGCCGCCTATTGGCTTCAGGGAAAACAACCACTGCGTCACAAAACGCCCGTCGTCTGATCATTTCCAGCGAGGTTTCCGACCTCATCGAACCGCTATTCGCCGAGCTCGATGTGCGCCAGCAAGGCGGCCATTTCACCGCCTCGGCCCGCACCGGCGAGCTGATTCATGAACTGCGTAAAAAACTCGACAAGTCGTTGGCAACCAGCCAATCAGACATATTTTCACACGACCCAATACCGGCCGCCATCGATGCGGAATTGCGGCCCTATCAAGCTCACGGTTCGGGCTGGCTCTGGGACCGCGTCGAACGCTTCGGTGGCGCCCTTCTCGCCGATGACATGGGCCTTGGGAAGACGATTCAAACAATCGTTTTAATCGAGCGATTATTCGAGTATTTAACCACGGGTGAGGCGAGGAAGAATGGCGGCAGGCAGGATGGTCGCGCCACGGTGGACCAGGCATCCTGCCCGGATTCGTCTGCCGAGCCGCTGGTCTTGGTGGTGGCTACCACCTCGCTGCTGGGCAACTGGCGGGCTGAGATAGCGCGCTTTGCGCCGGGCCGGCGGGTGCGCATCTTGCATGGCAGCGGGCGCGATGCCCAACGCGAGCGTGTAAGCGCCGGTGAGGTGATTTTAACGAGTTATGCGACCTTGGCCCGCGACCTGGCCTGGCACCTGCGGCGCGAGTACGCCTTGGTGGTGGTGGATGAGGCGAGTTTGATGCGCAACCCCGACACCGATCACGCCAAGGCCCTGGCAAAATTGCGGGCCGCCCGCCGCGTCGCCCTCACCGGCACCCCGGTGGAAAACGGCGTGCGCGACTTGTGGTCGATCTTCCGATTTATCCTCCCCGGTTGGCTGGGCAGCCGCCAAGAATTCCGCGAACGCTACGAATTGCCACTCGTTTCCGGCGAGCCGATGCCCGCCCTGCTCGAGCGGCTGCGCCTCAAAACCGCGCCTTTCCTGCTCCGCCGCACCAAGGAACAGGTGGCACCCGAATTGCCCTCCAAACTCATCATCGACGAATTCTGCGACCTCAGCCCCGAGCAGCAAAGCGTCTATCGCGAATTGCTGGTGGCCGGCCGCCAACAGGTCGACACGATCCAGGATGCGGGCCAAGCGGGTGCCGCACGCATGCGGCTGCTCACCGCCCTGTTGCGCCTGCGCCAAACTTGCTGCGACTTGGCATTGCTCGGCGACGAGCGTTTCAAACGCCTGCCCATCGCCCAGCGCTCCGCCAAGCTCCAGCGCCTCCTTGAATTGCTCGATGAAGCCATGGCGGGAAATCACAAGGTGCTCGTATTCAGTCAATTTCAGACCCAATTGCGGGAAATCGAGGATTGTCTGGTGGAACGCGGCCAGGCCAGCCTGCGGCTCGATGGGCAGACCCGCAAGCGCCAGGAATTGGTCGATCGCTTCCAATCCAGCGACGGACCAGCGGTGTTTTTGATCAGCCTCAAAGCCGGCGGCTACGGCCTCAATCTCACCGCCGCAGACACCGTCATTCACTTCGATCCGTGGTGGAATCCGGCAGCCGAGGCCCAAGCCAGCGACCGCGCCCACCGCATCGGCCAGACCCGCCCGGTCACGGTGTACCGCCTGCTCACCCGCGGCACCGTCGAGGAGAAAGTGCTGCGCCTGCAGGCAAAAAAACGCAGCCTGGCCTCCGCCATCGACGAGGCCGGCCTGAGCGAAGCCCCGGGCCTGAGCGAGGCTGACCTGCGGGCCATGATGGACGACGGCCCGGGTCTGCGTTGACTCGCTCACCAGACCATCGCCAAACGGCCGCGCAAGAATATCTGTCGCTTTCTAGCGGCGAGTCTATGACCGCCGAGGCCCTAGAACCGCCAATGAACCAGAGTTGTCAACAAACGCCATTTCATTCACATTGGCGGTCACAGACTGCCGCTACAACGCATCTCAGATGCCTTGCGACAGTTGTTATTGTGCGCGGCTCTAGGGTTAGAAGTTGTGTGGCAAGCTGTCCTGCGGGTTGCTGATACCTCCTTTCTTGACTCGCCCTGCTTGACATGGGGTGGGATGGCCGCCATAAGCACGACGACGGCTGTCTTGGAGCGATGAATCCAACCAGGAATTTCCGCGTCACCACCGACTGTCACGAGCACCATTACCCGAAACAGACTTTAGATGAAGACGCCAGCCGCCAGCACGCCATCGCAGGATTCGCGCGGCGAAGACCACAGCCTGCCGGAATCCTATCAAACCGTGA
>WBXE01000126.1 GCA_008932955.1 Verrucomicrobiota bacterium | reverse complement strand
GAACTTCTCGCGGGCATCTGGCGCGTTGGCGGCGGCGAATAGGTCGGGTTGCGCGTCCGGTTCCGAGTCGTTGGGTTCCGGCGAGGAGTAGAGCGCAGTTTGTCCATTGACTTTGTTCCACCAATTACATGGTGACAGATCAATAGTAGGGCGGATTGGGCTCAAGTGCAGGCGGTAAGGGAGCCGAATGTCGAGTCGTTGCATGGGCCGAAATGGCTGGGATGAGGCAAATGCCGAACCAGCGCGGCGAGGGCGGAGGCTGGCCGCAGCCGGTAGTGGTTCGGATTTGACAAAGGCGGATGGGCCTGCCCACTCTCAACCCATGCCGGACACCCCATTGCCACCTACGGAGCCGAACTCGAGCATTTCTCCGATTGATGCCAAGTCAGCCGTCGGGCCAAGCGCCAAGCCGCCAGTCACGCCTGTGATGGCGATGGGAATGGTGATAGCGGCCCTGCTGGTGCTGCTGATGGTGCCCAAAATTCGCCCCGCCAATGACAGCCAGAAGACCGGCGACAGCCGCACTCTCGCCGCGCTGCGAACCGAGCTCGATGACTTGAAGCGGCAGAGCGGGATGCAGGGAGGTGGCGAGCCGATTGGTGAGGTGGCCGCACGCATGAAAAAGGATGCCGCCAGCTTGCTGCTGCTGGCCGAGCACTACCAGCAGATGCTTGATGACAGCAACACCAACCTGGTGAAGAAAACCGCCGAGTGGCTACGCTCAGAGCAGTACCGCCAAATGGATAGAAACGAACTCGAACGCGTGAAAACCGAGCTTCAACAAGCCAAGGCCGGCGGCACCGAGACCGAGCCCATGCGCCGCGAAGTGGCTGACCTAAAGGCCCGCCGTGAAGCCCAGACCACCGAGATCGCCAGCCTCAAACAGCAACTCTCCAGCGTCGGGGAGCAGGCGTCCAAGGCTGATTTGGACGCCCTTCAGCGCCGCTTCGATGAAACCCTCCGCGCCAAAGAGTTCTTTGAATCCCGTGCCAAGGAGCTCGAAGCCGAACTCGCCAAGTGACTCAATTAAATCTGCTAGGTTGAATTGAATGAAACACATCCAATGGCTCGCCTTACAACATTGAGCGAACAAGAAAGCTCGCCAAGTGATCATAAAGCTCCCAGTTCATGCCGTTGACGCGCAGCTTGGCCGCGCAACGATTTTCACTCCTTGGGCTTGATGCCGATGAGCAGAGCTTTGTCCGCGCTTAGATATTTCTTGGCCAGCGCGTTGATTTCCTTGACCGTGATGGAGGCGTAATCGGCGTCGCGTCCACGCACCAAGTCGAGACGCTTGGGGTCGAGTTGGCATTGGCTGAGAGCGGTGTTGAGCCAGTACTTGTTGTCGCGCAGCGATTGCTTGAGCATGCTCAGCGTCGGTTTGAGGGCGCGGTCGAGTTCGTCGGCGGTCGCACCCTGGGTGGCGAGGGTGTCGGCGAGTTCGCGCATGCTGCGCAGCAGCAGCGGCACGTCGGGGGACTTGCCGACGCTCTGGCCGAGGATGTAGCCGAAGTCGTCGAGCGCTTCGGAGCCGGCGGCGACGCCGTTAGGGCTGTAGGAGGCGCCGAGTTTCTGGCGGATTTCCACGCGCAGGCGGTCCTGATAGATTTCGGCTAGGATATTGAGGCGGCGGAAGTCTTTGAGGTTGTTGCGCAGGCCTTGGGTTTTCCAAATGACGGTGGCGACAGCTTGTGGGATTTTTGAATCATAAGTGAAGGATTTTTCCGCCGGGGCATTCGGAAAAACCACCTGCCGCGCCGCCGCCAACTCTGGCTTGGCCCGGTCGCGCTTGGGCAGCGCCCCAAAACTCGCCAGCAACTCGGCCAAGACCGCCTCGACTTTGAAATCCCCGACGATCGACAATTCCAGATAGCCCTTGGTCAGCTCGGGGGTCAGCCATTTTTTGGCATCCTCGATCGTGTAGGCCGCGAGTTGTTCCATCGGGGCGGGCGTGTAACGCGAATCGCCGCCGTGCAGCCAGCCTTGCATCTGCTGCTCGGGCCCGGCGGGGGTGTGGTTGAGTTGTTGATAGATCGAGGGAATTGCCTTCTGGAATTGCCACAGACCCTCCTTGCGGTAGCCGGGATCGGTTAGGCAGGCGCACATCAGCCGCACTTGCAGGCCGAAATCCGCTGGGGTGGTGTTGCCGCCGAGGGTGAAGGCATCTTCGCCGATGCCAAGAGTCGCGCCGACGTTTTTGCCGGCGAGGATGAGTTGGAGTTCGTCGAGCGAGTGCTTGCCCAGCCCGCCGCCCTCAAACACCGCGGTGGCAAAGTCCTCGAGCATCGGTTTGCCCGCCGGTTCGCTCAGCTGCCCCGAGCCGATGCGCGCCAACAGCAGAATGCGGCCCTTTTCAAAATCAGTGGGCTTGAGGTTGATGCGGATGTTGTTGGATAAAACCAGTTGAGTTAGGCCCAGATCCGCCACTTCCTTGCGACTGGTGACGCTGCCGGGCTTGCCAAAGCTGGTGTAGGCAAACTTCTGGGAGGTGCCCGCGGCTGGCGCGGCGACTCGCACGCCGGTAGATTCCTGATAGAGAGCGGCCAGGTTCTGCTCGGCGTGGTCGGGCTTGTCCTTGGTGGTGAGGATCAGGTGCATGCCGGCCGCTTCCCAGAATTTTTTCAGTGCGGCGTGGCAGCTAGCCGGGTCGATCGCTTCCAAGCCCTTGCTCACGATTTCCAGATTGGCTTGCGGGGTGGAGAATACCTCCTCGGCGTTGATAGATTTGACCAAGGCCATGGCGATGCCAGCGGACTTGCGGGTGGCTTGTTGTTTGACCGCTTGCTCGTAAGCATTGAGAATGTTGGCTTTGGCTTCGGCCAGTTCCGCTGCGGTGAAGCCATGCGCCAAGGCGCGCCGGAATTCCTGCTCAAGCACCGGTACCGCTTCCTGCCAGCGCTGGTCGGCTGCCACCACCCCAACCGAACCGATTTCGGCATAGTTGAAGACATTCTCGTTGGATGCGCTGCCGCCGCTAATGGGCGAATTTTCCTTCTGTGCCAGCCGTTCAAAGCGCCGGCTGAGCATGGCGTTGGCGATGTCTAGCGGCAGCAGTGAATGGCGGGTGGCCACCGAGTCAGGCTTCTTCTGATAGGGTCGCACCACGGTGAGCGACAGGTTGGTGGCGCTGACCTCCTTGTCGGCGAATACGGCGGTGGCGAGGCCCTCGGGCGATTGGATCGGCCCCAGATCGGGGGCTTTCCCCGGCTCGGCTGGATTGACCATCGAACGGAAGGCCGCTTCAATTTGTTTGCTCATGGCCACCGGATTGACGTCGCCGACGACGATGAAGGTCATGCGTGCCGGGGTGTAGTAGCGAGTGTAAAAGTCGGCGAAGCGGTCGCGCGGGGCGGCTTTGATGACATCCTCCAGGCCGATGGGAAAGCGCTTGGTAACTAACGATTCGGGCAGCAAGGCATTGAATTGTTGCTCCATCAAGCGCTCATTGACCGTGTCGCGGCTGATTTTCTCGGACAGGATCACGCCGCGCTCGCGGTCGATTTCCGTGGGTTGGAGCAAGGCGCCGTCGCCGAAATCGCGCATCACGGTGAAGCCGAGCTTGAGCGTGTCCTCGGCGAGGTCGGGCAGATCGAGCATGTAGACGGTTTCATCAAACGAGGTATAGGCATTGACGTGTGCGCCGAAGCCGATGCCGCGGCGTTGCATTTCCGGCACGAGTTCCTTGCCGGCGTAGTGTTTGCTGCCGTTGAAAACCATATGTTCGAGGAAATGCGCCAAGCCTTGCTGGGCATCGGTTTCCATCAGCGAGCCGGCGGCGATATGCAGGCGCAGCGACAGCCGCTGGGGCGGTTCGCTGTTCGGATAGATGATGTAGCGCAGGCCGTTGTCGAGGTTGCCGAAGGTCGCGCCCTTGTCCGCCGCAATGTCCGCCACGGCTTGCGGCCACGGCCGTGGCGCGATGCTGGTAGCGGCCACCTCGCTCTTGGCGCTGGCTGCGGCGGGCGTCTCTTGCGGGGCGGCCGGCGCGGCAATCGGTGGGGGGGGCGGCGCGGGGGCAGCCGCCGGCGCTTGCTTGCTGCGCAGCGACAAAAACATCGCCGTCACCATGAGCGTGAGGGCGAGGATGAGGGGGGTGGCCTTTGGCATGGGCACAGCCTGGGCAGGGCGGCGTGGCTTGGCAACGCTGAAAAATGCGCCGGCGCGCGTGGCGGATTGGCTCGACGCTCAATTTTTTGGAAATTCGGGGTTGCGTTGGTGGCTCCGACCTGTTTTTCTACGCCTCCCGGTTCGCCGGGTCTCTCAGTGCGCGCGTGGCGGAATTGGTAGACGCGCTAGATTCAGGTTCTAGTATTCGCAAGGATGTGGAGGTTCGAGTCCTCTCGCGCGCACCAATGAGTTTCAATGAATGACTAGGGAGCGGACGGGTTTTCTAATGGAACCAGCGGGTTGTCATCATTGATTTATCCCTGATCTCAGACTCTTTCCGGGAGGCTTTTGGATTGGGGCGATTTTTGGGCTTTGCGGGCAGGTTGGATTGGATTTTACTCTGCGGCATGATTGACATGTTGGTGCGCTTGTATGATTTGCCAGACGCGGCGGAAATGTATCGCGAAGTGACGGCTGCGGGCGTGACGCTGCGGCGGGCCCGCGCCTTTGAAAAACACACGCTGGCCGATTTTGCTAGGGAACATTTCTCAGCGAAATGGGTCAGCGAGATCGAGGTGGCATTCAGCCGCCAACCGGTCGCCTGTTTCATTGCCACTCGCGATGGACAAGTTCTCGGGTTCGCCTGCTTTGAGACGACCCAGCGCGGGTTTTTCGGGCCGACCGGGGTGGTGGAGAGCGCGCGCGGCACGGGAGTGGGCAAGGCGCTGTTGTTCAAGTCGCTGGAAGCGCTGCGGGAGCTCGGCTATGCCTACGCCATCATCGGCGGTGTGGGACCGCGGGAGTTTTATGCCAAGGTCTGCGGGGCTATCGAGATTCCCGGCAGCGATCCGGGCATTTACGCGGATCTGTTGCCGTGACGGGCGAGGGGACGCGACATGCCAAGTGCCCTGCGAAGCGGGAGAAAGGGGATCGCAGATAGCGGATAGGAGATGAAGAGGCAGTAGCACTGCGGCCGGAGGCAGGCAGTCACGGCCTGTGGCGAGACGCCGCAGCTACGGTTGCGGCGGCGCTTGGCCACTGAAGGCGGCGCGCCATAGGTCGAGACGCTCTTTAATGCGATTTTCCATGCCCTGGCTGCCGGGTTGATAGTAGCAGCGTCCTTCTGGCAGATAGGCCTGGGCGATGTGGGCGCCGTCAAAGTCATGCGGGTAGAGGTAGTTCATGGCGGCGGGGGATTCGCCGGAGGCGGCGGCGAGCTTTTTGCGGGTAGGGCTGCGCAGGTGGGTTGGCACGGCAAGGGTGCGGCCGGTTTCCACATCGGCGACGGCCAGGGCCAGGGCGGCGTAGGCGGTGTTGGATTTGGGTGCGGTGGCTAGATAGACGGTGGCATGGGCGAGGGGGATCCGGCCTTCGGGCATGCCGACAAATTCGAGCGCGTGATGGGCGTCGAGGGCGACGCGCAGCGCATTGGAATCGGCCAGTCCGATATCCTCCGAGGCGGCGATGACCAAGCGTCGCGAGATGAAGCGCGGGTCCTCGCCGGCATGCAACATCTTCGCTAGCCAGTAAAGTGCCGCATCGGGGTCGGAGCCACGAATGGATTTGATGAAAGCGGAAATCGTGTCGTGATGGGCGTCGCCACCCGCATCGTACACCACGGCCTTGCGCTGGATGGATTCCTCGGCCACCGCCAGCGTGAGGTGGATTGCGCCATCGGCCGCCGGGTGGGTGGTTAGGGCGGCGAGTTCCAACGCGGTGAGCGCCTTGCGCACGTCGCCGTCGGATTTTTCCGATAGGTGGATGAGTGCTGCGGGCTCGACGACGAGGTTGAGATGGCCGAGGCCACGCTCGGTATCGGCCAGTGCCCGTTCTAACACTAATACCACGTCCGCCACCGGCACCGGCTCGAGTTGGAAAATTTGTGAGCGCGAGACCAGCGGTGAGTTGACGTAGAAGTACGGGTTTTGGGTGGTGGCGCCGATGAATCTAACGATGCCGCGTTCGATGTGCGGCAGCAATACATCTTGCTGGGCCTTGTTGAAGCGATGGATCTCGTCGATAAAAAGCACGGTCGTCTCGCCGCGCAAGTCGCGCCATGTCCTGGCCTGATCGATTTTAGCGCGGATTTCCGCGACGTTGGACTCGACGCCATTGAGGGCTTCGAAGCGCGAGCCGGTGGTGCGGGCGATCACGCTGGCGAGGGTGGTTTTGCCGGTGCCTGGCGGGCCGTGAAAAATCAATGAGGTAAAGCGGTCGGATTCGATCGCGCGGCGCAACAATTTGCCGGGAGCTAACAGGTGCGCTTGGCCGGCCAGCTCGTCGAGCGAGCGCGGCCGCATCCGCGCTGCCAGCGGTTCGGCTGGTTGCGGCTTATCGGCTAACGCGGGAGGGGTGGAGAATAAATCAGACACGGTAAAAAAAGGGGGCTAACGGAGAATGCGGATCATTTGGAACTCCGGAGCTGGATTCTGAAAGACGGATAGATTAACCACAGATTACACGGATTTCACAGATTGAAATAGGTTCCATTTGTAGCTTCTTTGATGAGCAAATGGTGAAATAGTGCATCCAAGAAAATCCGTGTAATCTGGGTAATCTTTCGTTCCCATTCTCATTGTAGGATTTCAAGCATCGGTTTTCGGTTTCATTCGGACTTGTTGGACTTGTCGGACTTGTCGGATGGATTGGATGGATTGGATGGATTGGATGGATTGGATGGATTGGATGGATTGGATGGATTGGATGGATTGGATGGATTGGATGGAGCTGAT
>WBXE01000125.1 GCA_008932955.1 Verrucomicrobiota bacterium | reverse complement strand
GATGCTGCCAGCGACACAGCCCTGCGGCCAGTCGAGACCGAGGTTGAAGAAATGCTCGACGGTGGAGCCGGAGGTGAACGTGATGAGGTCGGCGCCATGTTCGGCGAGGCTGGCGCGGGCACCCGTGATATCCTCGGTTTCAGGGATGGTGCGATAGGCGATGCACTCATCGACAATGGCACCGAGGGCGGCAAGGCCATCGCCGATGATGTCGCGGGATTCGGCTGCCTTCACCCACAGCATGGTTAGATTTTCGACGTTTTGTTTTTTAAATGCCTCGATGAGGCCCTCGGCGACGAAGCGCTCGGGGATGAGATCGACGCCGAAGCGGTAGTCGCGGATTTTTTGGGCGGTGCCATTGCCGATAGCGGCGATGCGTGGGTGGCCGAGGCTGCGGGCGTCTTCGTAAGCGGCGTAGAAGGCATCGAAGAAATGCTCGACGCCATTGGGGCTGCTGAACACGAGCCAGTCATATTCATGGGCGGTGGTGACCATTTCCGCGAAGCCGAGATGATCTTCGGGTGGGGCGATGCGGATGGTCGGCAATTCGATGACATCGGCCCCGAGGTCGCGGAGGGCTTTGCTCAGTTCGCCGGCCTGCTCGCGGGTGCGGGTGACCACGATGCGCTTGCCAAACAATGGGCGCTTTTCAAACCAATTGATCTTTTTGCGTTCGGTGACCACGCCACCGATGACGGCCACCGCCGGGGACTCGAACTTGGCCTTGTCGGCGATATCGGCGATGGTGGCGAGGCTGCCCTCGATGGTGGATTGTCTGGCGGTGGTGGCCCAGCGGGTCAGGGCGATGGGGGTGCTGGGGTCGGCGCCGTTGGCAACAAAAGCGGCGGCGATTTCGCGCAAGCGGGAAACCCCCATCAGAAAGACCTTGGTCCCAGGAGCCACGGCGAGTTGGGCGTAGTCGATAGAACTGAAGTCTTTGGTGGGATCTTCGTGGCCGGTGAAAATGGTGAGCTGGGTGCAGTGATTGCGATGGGTCACCGGGATGCCCGCATAGGCCGGCCCGGCGATGGCCGAGCTGATGCCCGGGACAATCTCGAAGGGCACGCCGGCGGCAGCCAACTCAGCGGCTTCCTCGCCGCCCCGACCAAAGATCATCGGGTCGCCGCCTTTGAGGCGCACCACCGATTTGCCAGCCTTGGACTTTTCAACAATGAGGGCGTTGATTTGGTCCTGCGGCAGGGCGTGATCCTTGGCGCGCTTGCCAACATAGATTTTTTCGCAAGCGGGTTTGGTCCAGCGCAGAAGTTCGGGGCTGCTGAGCGCATCGTAAACGAGCACATCGGCCAGTTCGATGCACTCTTTGGCGCGGAGAGTGACAAGACCAAGATCGCCGGGGCCGGCGCCGACGAGATAACAAATAGCTGAATGACTCATGTGAGGGATAGAAAAAGATTGTGGGCGACGAGAATGGGATTGGTGGCGGGACCGCGGGTGCTGCCGCTGCGCGGCGGACCACCCGTTTCCGGGAATGCCCGGGCTTGCAGCTGCAATTCGTCGCCATCGAGGGTGGAAAACACGCCGACCGGGGTGTGGCAACCGGCGTCGAGCAAGCGTAGAAACTCGCGCTCAGCAGTGATCCGCAGCCAGGTGGGGCGATGACCGATGGCTTCGGCGCAAGTCCGGCTCGCCTGGTCGTCGTTGCGGATTTCCAAGCCGATGGCCCCTTGGCCGGCAGCGGGAAAGAACACGCTCTCGTCGAGACGCTGCACGTGCAGGTCTGGCATGCCAGTGATGGTTTCGGCGGCGCTCCCGGCGCTGGCTGGCAGGTAATCGAGACGCACCAGACCCGCTTCGGCCAGCAGAATGGCGTCGTAGGTGGCGGCGTCGGCGAGTTTGCGCAAGCGGGTTGGCACGTTGCCGCGGAGGTCCACCACGGTCAGGTCGGGCCGCAGCCATTCGATCTGGCGGGCGCGGCGCACGCTGCTGGTGCCGACGCGGGCACCTGCCGGCAAGGCGTCGAGGCCGCCGGGAGTGCGGCTGACGAGGGCATCGCGAACCGGGGCGCGTTCGAGCACTGCGGCGAGGCTGAAGCGGGCGTCGAGCACGGTTGGCAAGTCTTTGAGGCTATGCACGGCGATGGAGATTTCGCCGGAATCGAGTGCCTGCTCGAGTTCTTTGATGAACACACCCTTGTCAAAAACCCCTTCGGCCTTAGCCACCTCGCTCAGAGCCACATCGGTGCGTCGGTCGCCGGTGGTTTTGATGACCTTGCGCACGTGGGTCAGATCGGGGAAGGCGCGGGCGAGCAAGGCCTCGGTGGCTACGGCTTGGACGAGGGCCAACTCGCTGCCACGGGTGCCGATCACGAGGGGTGGGAGGCCCGGAGTTTCAGTGGGAGGGGTCATTTCAGGTTCCGGGCAGGTTGAGTTTGGCCAGTTCGGCATCGATGATGCGTTCGCAATGTTGGATCTGGAGTTGGCGGCGGCTGCGAGCTTCGCTGGCGAGTTGCTCCAAGGCGTCGATGTCGTAAAGGTAGACTTCATCGATTTCGGCCACATCGGGGTGAATATCCCGGGGCACCGCAATATCGATGAAAAACAGCGGCCGGAATTTGCGCGCGCGGCGAACTTTTTCCACGTCGCTGCGGTGAATGAGCGCGTGCGGCGCGCCGGTCGATGAAATGACCACGTCCACCCGCTCGAGCACCCGTTGCCATTCGTCGAAGCGCACGGCTTGGCCGCCCATTTCGCTGGCGAGAGCCTCGGCGCGGTCGAACGAGCGGTTGCTCACGAAGATCGAGCGGGCACCCCGCGACACCAAACTTTGGGCGGTGATGCGGCTCATTTCGCCGGCACCGAGGATCATCACCTCGCTATCCTTGAGGTGACCAAAGATTTTTTCGGCGAGGTCCACCGCGACGCTGCCGACCGAGGTGGAGCCTTCCTGAATCGACGTTTCGCTGCGCACTTTCTTGCCAACTCCAAACGCCCGCTGAAACACCCGGTTAAGCACACTGCCCGTGGTGCCAGCCGCCAGCGCCGCCTGATACGCCTGTTTCACCTGACCGAAAATCTCGGTTTCCCCGAGCATCATGGAATCCAAGCCGCTGACGACGCGGCAGAGGTGGACTGCGGCCTCGGATTTGGCCATGCGGTAGAAATGGGAGGCGGCGCCCGGGTCGAGGCTTTCGCGCGCGGTGAGGCGGGCTTCGAGCAAAACGAGTGCTTGGCTCGCATCCGATGCCGCCAGATAAAACTCGGTCCGGTTGCAGGTGGAAATAACCACGCCCTCGCTGGCGTCGGCTAGGGTGGCCAAGTCACTGGCCGCAGCGCCCAATTGCAGCGAGCTCACCGCAAAGCGTTCGCGCACCTCAACGGGCGCGGTCCGATGATTCAATCCTAAACACAGGAGCTCCATTAGATGCGGGCAAATACCACTAGGGAAAAAATAAACATGGCCACCGCGGCAAGCGCCAACTTGCGCCCCGTCAGGCCGCGCCATGTTTTGACGGCGAGCAAAGCCGCGTAGCCGATCCACACCGCCAGCGCGACGAGGAAATGGGATTGCTGCGGGGTGCTGCGCGGCATGAGAAATCCGGCAATCACGCCGAGGCTGAGCAGCCCGGTGCCTAGCCACAGCAGGCGTTCCAGGGATGCCAGCAATTCGTGGGCCGGGGGCAAATTCCGGAACAGTCCGCTTTTTAAATGATGAATTTTGAGTTGGCGGTCGAGGATCAGAAACATGATGCCGGCCACTCCCGCCAAGGCCAGCGCGCCGTAGGCCAGCACCGAGGTGGCCGAGTGCAATGAATGGTAGATATTGGGCGTGAGGTCCCGCAGCGGGCCGGTGGTGAGCACGCCGGAGATCAAGGCGGCGGATTGCAACCCGACCACCAAGGGTGCCGAGAACACCCCGAGCAACGAAATCCGGTAAGCCGGGCCAATGAGCAGGTAAAAAAAGGTGAGCGACCAAGCCAAAAATACCAGCATCTCACCGAGGTCTTGCAAGGGGCAGGCCGCCCGCAATTGCCCGCGGACAGCCAGAAAGCCGACCTGGCAGAGCAAGGCGGCCACCATCCATGCCACAGTCCAGTGCGAACGGGTCCCGCGATGCACGCAGATCATGCCCCAGATCCAGCCGATTGCGGCAAGCAGGGTGGCAATGAGCAAAAACCAACGGTCCATGCACTTTCTTGGCTGAGCTGCGGCCCGCGCGCAAGGCTAACTTTGCTGCGCCCAACGAAAACCACCGTTTCCTACGGTAACTCGAAAAATGCCGCAGACACCACTTTATGGCTTTCCCCTCGCGACATTCCCGTGCTCCGATCAAACTACAGGAATGTCGCGACGGGGTGGGTGGAGGAGGGGGCGGGAAACGGCGGATATGGCAGAGGCTAACACAATCGCGGCCATCCAAGCATTGCGCGATGGACGGGTGGGGGTATGCACGCTAGGCTGCGGCGTGCCAGAGTGGTTTGCAAATGGTCGGTTTCCCGTGTATCTCGCGCCGATGGCGGGAGTGACCGACTATATTTTCCGTGGCCTCTGCAAGGAAATGGGGGCGGACGTGCTGGTCACCGAGTTTGTGTCGGCCGAGGGAATTTTGCAGGCCGACGCGCGGACCCGCAAGTACACCGAGTTTAGCGAGGCCCAGCGCCCGGTGGGCGTCCAATTGTTCGGGGCCGACGGCCAGCGCATGGGCGAGGCCGCCCGCAAAATCATCGCACGCCAACAACCGGATTTCATCGACCTGAATTTCGGCTGCCCGGTCAACAAGGTGGTGGCGCGCAATGGCGGTTCCTCCTTGCTCAAAGACGCGGACTTGCTCGCCGCAGTGGCCGACGGGGTGGTTAGCGCGGTGGCCGGGCAAGTGCCGGTAACCGCGAAAATACGCATTGGCTGGGATACCCAGAGCGTCAACGCTGTGGCCATTGCCCAAACGCTGGTCAATTGCGGGGTGCAGGCCATCGCGGTGCATGGCCGCACCCGGGCCCAAGGCTATGGCGGCGCGGCCGACTGGGACGTGATCGATGCGGTGGCGCGGGCGGTGGCGGTGCCGGTCATCGGCAACGGCGATCTTGCCAGCGGCGCGGATGTCGCTCGGCGGCGGCGTGAGACAGCAGTGGCCGGGGTGATGATCGGCCGTGCCGCGATGGGCAATCCCTGGGTGTTCCAAGAGGCCCGGCAAGTTCTGGAAAACGGCGCAACGGCGCCGCCTCCCCTGTTGGATGCGCGCTGGACCTTGATCCTGCGGCATTGCCGCCTGGCCGTGGACAGCGACCGCTACGGCAACGAGCGCCAGACGCTCACCGCGATGCGCAGCCGCCTGATGGCCTATTGCAAGGGGTTTCCCGGTGCCAAGGAACTGCGCCAAAAGTTATGTCAGGTCACCGCGCTCGCCGAAATCGAGGACCTAGCCGCCTTCTCGATCGGGATCGAGGAGGGCTAAGGTGCCACTGTGTCACCTTGTGGCGTCCTAGGCTGTCTATTTGAGGAAAGGGGTATCGACGTCGTGATCGATGAGCGCGCCGCTGACGGCTTGGAGGCGAATGCCGGTGGCCGTGCGCTGAATGCTGCCGACGGCATCGAAACCGGCGCTCAGAGGAGCCACGCCCATGATGTAGGGGATGCGGGTGCCGTGGCGGCGAGTGAGGGCGAGTGAGGTGGCTACGCCCTTTTGCTTCCATGGGTTGTCGGCCAGCGAGGCGGCCAGGCCGAGGTGGAAATAGGCGGTGACGTCCTCGATACCGAGCATGCCGCGAATGCGTCCGCTCCATGGGGCGTAGTGGCGTCCGCCGTTCGAGTGCCAGAGGACGGTTGACGCGAGATGGGCGGGGTTTTTCAAGGCGAACCAGACGAACTTTTTGTCTGGAAAAACCACGGCTGACCAGGCGAAATCGTCGGCGTCCTTGTGGTGCAGCATCACCAAGTCATCGAAGCCCTCGCGGGCGGGGTAGCGGGTGAGATCGGTTTTGCCGCCATCGGTCATCGGCACGCTGTCGAGGTAGCGGAACCAAGCGCCGTGCTTGAGCGCGGTGTAGCCGCCTTGGACGGGATCTTCAAATGGGCTAGTGAGCACTTGTGCGAGGCGCAGCTTGCTGGTGGAGATGTTGCCTGGTCCGTTGCGGGTGAAGTCGAGCATGGCATGGTGACCTAGGCACATTCCGCCTTGGAAACCCTCCAGCAGGTGGCTTTGGTAAATGTTGGTCTCGCCTTCGCGGGCCTCAATGAGCTTAGTGATGGTGCCGGGCCGAACGCGGGTCTGCAGCGTCGCGACAAAGCGCCCGGCTTCGGATGACTGGACTTTCCAGGTGGCGTTGGCGGACTCGCCGTGAGGAGGATGCGTCTCGTTGCGCCAGGCGGGCCCAGCACCAAAAGGCGCGCAAAAAAAATCCCCCCGCAATTCGCGCAACAGGGGGATGAGCTTGGCGGACTCCGGTTTGTCGACCCACGGGGCGGTAAAGAATGGCTGCACGATTTGGCGTCCAAGGCGGAATTTGACATGGCCGAGATGCCCAGCGCTGCGGGTGATGTCGAAAGAAACGTTCATGGGCTGCTGCGGGGTGGCGGGGGGAATAAGGCTCGTTGATTGCGCCAATGGGCGGAGTGGCGGGCGGGAGAATGGTGGCTGCATGTCGCCAACCCGCGCCATGAGCGACTAGAATCATGCGATAGCTTGGCAATAGATCAAGTAAATCCCCTAGCCACACTTCCCCAACATCCAGTCACCAGCTATCTTGCACGTTGAAACTTGGCGAGATTTGCACCAACTCCCTCACCTTGAATGAAAAAGTTGAAAAATCTGGCCGATATCCTAAGTAGTGGCCCTCCTGCCCTGCCAATTATGGCATCCACCACCCGTGCCCGCCCAACCCATGAATCAATATCCCAAGCTCCACAATGCCATGTGGCCCGGCCTCGTTGGCAAGGG
>WBXE01000124.1 GCA_008932955.1 Verrucomicrobiota bacterium | reverse complement strand
CAAGGGACAGGGAAATAGGCCCTATGGAGCGACGACTTTAGGGTCGTCGTGAGGAAGGTCCGGCCATGAAATGGAGCCTTCGGCAGGGACCCATGGGCCACCCTTCCCCTACCACCACACGAATGTGGCGGCTCCTTAGTTGCTCCCGGATCAGGGGACAGGGAAATAGGCCCTATGGAGCGACGACTTTAGTGTCGTCGTGAGGAAGGGCCGGCCATGAAATGGAGCCTTCGGCAGGGACCCATGGGCCACCCTTCCGCTACCACCACACGAATGTGGCGGCTCCTTAGTTGCTCCCGGATCAGGGGGCAGGGAAATAGGCCCTATGGAGCGACGACTTTAGTGTCGTCGTGAGGAAGGGCCGGCCATCAGAGGGGGGGCAGCGGCAGCCAGTTTGGCCCGCAGATGCGCCACGGTCTCGTCGGCGGTGTCGGCTTGGATCATCACCAGATCACCGGGCTTGGCGGAGGCGAGGGCCAAATCGACGGCTTTGAGGTGGCCTTGGATGCACTCGATGCGCCGCGCCCGCGCCGCGCCATTGAGGCCTTCGGTGATGAGGGTCATGATCTCACCGGGTTGGCGGCCACGGGCGTAATCGCCTTCGTAGAGCCAAACGTCATCGAAGTGCGGGGCCAGCATGCGTCCCTGCGCGATGATATCCGCATCGCGGCGGTCGCCAGCCGAGCTGTACACGACGATGCGTCTTTCGTTAGGAAAATGGTTCAAGGCCTCGAGCAAGGCGCGCAGGGCATCGACGTTGTGGCCGTAGTCGATGATGACGCTGATGCCGGCGAAATCCAACATGTTGAAGCGGCCGGAGGAGTGATCGATGCTGGAACTGAAACTGCGTGCGCCACGCAGGATGATCGCATCGTCGATGCCTAGAGCCCACGCCGCGCCGAGTGCGGCGAGGGTATTTTCGATTTGGAAGCTGATGAGCCCGCCATGGGTGAGGGGCACCTCCGCGCACGCGATGAATGGCGCCTCGCTGGCACCGTCGGCCCGAATGACCCAGCCATCGCGCACGAAGATGGCGCGGCCACCCAGCGCGCAGTGGCGGCGGATCACCTCATGGTTGCCATCGAGGGCGAAAAACAGGGCGCGGCAGGGGTGGGTTTCCACCATTTTTACCACCAAGGGGTCGGCAGCGTTGAGCACTGCAGTGCCGGTGGCGCTGACGGCGGCGACAATGGTTTGTTTAACGGCGGCGAGCTCACCGGGGGTGTGGATTTCGGCGATTCCGAGATGATCCCCTTCGCCGATGTTGGTGACGACGGCCACATCACAGCAATCAAAGGGCAGGCCTTCGCGCAAGACGCCGCCTCGGGCAATTTCCAGTACCGCGGCATCGGTGCCGGGATAGGCCAGCACCGCCCGCGCACTTTTCGGTCCGCTGCAATCCCCCGTATCCAAAACCCGCCCGCCGACGTTGACGCCGTCGGTGCTGGTGAGGCCGACGCACCAGCCGTTTTCGCCCAACAAATGGGCGATGAAGCGGGTAGTGGTGGTTTTGCCATTGACGCCGGTGACCGCGACGATGGGGATGCGGCCATTTTCGCCGGGGGCAAACATGCTGTTGATGACGGCCTCACCGACGTTGCGTGGGCGGCCCTCGGATGGATAGAGGTGCATCCGCAGGCCCGGGCGGGCGTTGATTTCGATGATCACGCCATTGCGCTCGCTGAGGGCTTGGGAGATATCGATGGCGACGAGGTCGATGCCGCAGAGGTCCAAGCCGACGGTTTGGGCGGCCTCGATGGCGGCCGCTCGAATGCTCGGATGCACCTCGTCGGTGCAATCCACCGCCGTGCCGCCGGTGCTCAGGTTGGCATTGCGACGAATATAGACCCGGCTTCCCAGCTCCGGAACCGAGTCGGGCGTGAGCGCTTGCTCGGCAAGCACGCCAAGAGCCACCGCGTCGATGCGAATTTTGCTTAGCGCCGCGGCGTGGGCGGCGGCGCGGCGCGGATCGAGATTGGCATGGGCGATGAGTTCGCTGACCGAGTGGCAACCGTCGCCGATGACGTGGGCCGGCTGGCGGCGGCTGGCGGCCACCAACTCGCGGCCCACAATGAGCAAACGGTAATCTTCGCCCGCGGCAAATTGCTCGACAATGATGGAGTCGCTTTCCTCGGAGGCGGCATCAAAGGCGGCGTTGACTTGCTCCTTGGTTGTTAGGTTGAGGGCGACGCCGCGGCCTTGATTGCCATCGAGCGGCTTGACGACCACCGGCAGGCCGATTTCGAGAGCGGCGAGCCATGCATCTTCGGCGGAGTCCACCGGGCGGCCGCGCGGGACCGGCAGGCCGACCTCGCGCAACAGGCGACAGGTGAGGTTTTTATCCTGCACGATGTCTTCGGCGATGGCGCTGGTCTGACTGGTGGCTGCGGCGAGAATTTTCTGCTGCTTGCTGCCCCAGCCGAGTTGGACCAAGCTGCCTTCGGTGAGGCGGCGCACGGGAATACCGCGACTCAGCGCCGCATCCACCATCGAGCGGGTGCTCGGCCCGAGGCATAAGTCGTCGGCCAGATCCGTGATGTCCTCCATCCCGGCGGCCACGTCCAGCGGCTCGCCAGTCAGCGCGGCTTCCACCATGCGCCCCGCCAGCTCGAAGGCGGCGCGGCCGACGGTCTCCTCGTCATATTGAACAATGACGCGCAGCAGGTCGCTCTGCGAGGTGGGCATCACTTTGGCAAAGTGCAACTGCAAGTCCTGGCGGGATTGCAGGTGCAAGGTCAGATCGTGCAAGACCACGGCCAGGGTGCTGGCCTCCGGCTGAGTCGAGGACTCGAGTGGGAGTGCCGGCAGCCAAGCCAGCAGGCGAGCTTGCCAATCCGGGGCAGGGGAGTCCACCGGTAGGAAGCGCAACCAGCATTCGAGCGCGGTGACACGGGTCCAACGATTGGGTCCGCGCAGGGCGAGGACCTTTTGGATGCTGATAAAATGCCGCTTGTCGGTGGGTAAGGCGCTCAAAGTGGGGGAGCGGTGGTCAGAGCTGCTAGAGTGGCCGCGCGACAGGAATCCGCAGCGGCGCGGGGGGGAACTTGAGCATAAATTGCCACTTGCGCAAGAGATTGATGAAATGGTGGAGAAATTTCGCAATTTGTCAGTTACGCTTTACAAAACGCCAGCGGGCCGCAGCATCGGCGGCAGCCCCGCCTATTTGTCCATTCGCCTATCGACTTCCATGCCCGCCGATTTGTTGACGCCGCCCCACCTAGAAAAGCGCCTGGAGGCTGGGGAGCGGGTGCTGGCGCGGTTTCAAGTGGATTTGGACCAGCGTCTGCAATTTCGCAAGGGCTTGCTGGTAATGACCAACCGGCGCTTGCTGTATTTAGAGGAGAACCAAGCGGGCAGCACGCCATTCCATGAGTGGAGGCTCGCAGATATCGGCGAGCTGAGTTTGGAAGAAATGGGCGCGACCGCCGCCCTGCGGCTAAGCCTCAGCGGGCATGCGGGTGGCAGTCACTGGCGCTTCACCGCCGGACTGGTCAAGGAGGCCGATACCTTCGTGGCCCGTTTCCTCGAGCATCAGCAGGCACTCGCCGGCGCTGCCCCAAGCGCCGAGCCCGAATCAAACACCGCGCCCGGCGAAGACGATGGACTGGATTTTGCCGACCTGGTGCCCAATCCCACCCACGGCAATCCGCTGCTGCGGCTGCTGAAATTTTCCCGGTCATGGTTGCGGCTCATTGTGTTGGGCTTGTTCCTAACGATCGCGGCGACCAGTGCGAGCTTGCTCACGCCGTGGATCACCGGCCGGTTGGTGGATACCTTGCTCATTCCGCTGCAAACCAAGAGCCACGAGATCGAGTGGCCACAACTCCTGCCGTACGCGGCTATGTTGTTAGGCACGGCTTTCGTGGCCTGGCTGTTGAAGTGGTGGCGCACGTTCATTGTGGCGCGCATCGCGGAATTGGTCACTAGCCGGCTGCGCCGCGAGTTGTTTGAGCATCTGCAACGCCTGTCGCTCATTTACTTCAACAAGAAGCGCACCGGCGACCTGATATCGCGGATTGGCACGGATACCGACCGGCTGTCGCTGTTCATTTCGGTGAACTTCATCGACTTCGTGTGCGACATGTTTCAATTCGCCTTCACGGCGCTGATTTTGTTCAAGATTCACCCGCTGCTGGCATTTGCCGCGTTGGGGCCGGTGCCCTTGGTGGCCTGGCTGGTGAAGGGCGTGCGCGGCCACTTGCTCGGCGGCTTTGCTGCCTCCAGCCGCGCGTGGTCACTGATGACCAGCGTGCTTTCTGACACCATTCCCGGGGTGCGGGTGGTCAAGGCGTTTGCCCAGGAACAACGGGAGATTGCACGCTTCAAGCAGACCGACCACCATGTGTTTTCAACTAATGATCGGGTCAACCGGACCTGGTCGTTTTTCAGCCCGATGATCGAAATGTTCACCGATTTGGGCTTGCTCATCATCTGGGTCGTCGGCGCGATGACCGTCGCTCACGGCAGCCTAACCGTCGGCGTGCTCTGGTGTTTTGTGACATATACCACGCGGTTTTATGGCCGCTTGGAGGCGATGAGCCGGTTTTTCGCCGCGGCTCAGCGGGCGGCGGCGAGTGCGCACCGGGTGTTTGAGGTGTTGGACGTCGAGCCGGACATGCCGGCCACCGCGGGGACGCGGCGGATCGGCCGCTTGAGCGGGCGGATTGAATTTCGCGACATCAAATTCCGCCATGGCTCGCGCCAGATTATCCGCGGCATCAACCTCGACATCGCTCCGGGCGAAATGATCGGCCTCGTCGGCCCCAGCGGCGCCGGCAAAACCACCCTGGTGAATCTGGCTTGCCGGTTTTTCGATGTCAGCGAGGGGGCAATTTTTGTCGATGGGCATGATTTGCGCGACATCCATGTGGAGGATTTCCGCAAAAACATCGGCCTAGTACTACAGGAGCCGTACTTGTTTTTCGGAACAATCGGCGACAACATCGCATATGGCAAACCCGCCGCCACCCGCGAGGAAATCATCGCCGCAGCCAAGGCGGCACGGGCCCACGAGTTCATCATGAAACTCGCCGATGGCTACGACTCAATGGTCGGCGAGCGCGGCCAACAACTCTCCGGCGGCGAGCGCCAACGCATCAGCATCGCCCGCGCCTTGCTCATCGACCCCGCTATCCTCATTCTCGATGAGGCCACTTCGTCGGTCGATACCGAGACCGAGCGGGAAATCCAGCGCGCCCTCGATAACCTCGTCCACGGCCGCACCACCATCGCCATCGCCCATCGCCTCGGCACGCTGCGCCTGGCCAACCGGCTGGTGGTGTTAGAGGATGGCCGCATCAGTGAGATCGGCACTCATGAGCAATTGCTCCAAACCAGCGGCACCTACGCCCGCCTGCACCAAGCCATGCAAGAGGTATCCCAGGCATGAATCCGCCCACCGCCCACTTCGATTTGCAGCGCAACGCCGCTGGCAACCTGACCTTCACCGATGCCGCGGGCACGCTGCACGATAACGTGCTGCCGCTGCGCTTATTTCCTCTAACCGATCCTCAGCACTGGGTGGCCATCACCAGCGCCACGGGTCAGGACCTGGCCTGCATCGAGGATCTGGCGGCATTGCCCGGCCCGACCCGGGAGCTGTTGTTGGAGGCGCTGGCGCAGCGGGATTTTGTGCCGCTGATTCTATCCATTCATGCGATCCTGCGGGCCGCCCACGGTTATGAATGGCACGTTACCACCGATCGCGGCAAGACCCACTTCACCGTCGAGAATGACGAAAGCATCCAACCGCTGGCCGGCGGCAGCATCGTGGTAATGGACCACCGCAACACCCGCTATCTCATCCCCGATCCAACCACCCTGGATCTCAAAAGCCGCCAACGCTTGGAGCGCTACTACTAACGAGGCTGCGCCTCAGACCCAAGACGAAGAGAATTGATGAGTGCCGATTGATGAGTGTTGATTTCTGATGTGAGCTTGAACACGAGCGCCGCACCAACAAGCTCACTTCAACAATCCAAAATCATCATTCATCAATCAATTCGGAGATGGCGGCAGTTCAAAAACTTGACATAACGACAACAACTTTGGCTTTTCAACGACTCTAGGCGAGGCTGCGACATTGAACCGGAACGCCGAAGCCTGTGGTTCCTATTCTCATTGCGGGATTTCTATTGCGGATTTCGGGCTGAACCGGAAAAGTATTGCAAATATAGAAACGTGGCCTAAAATACGTTTTGTATGATCACATCACTTATTTCACCGAAATACCAGATCGTCATCCCAAAGGAAATCCGGAGGAAATTCAACGTCACCCCCGGACAAAGAGTCAGTCTCATCGAAAAAGACGGCTATCTCGAACTCCGTCCCATCCTCAAACCTGAGCAACTCATGGGGCTCCTGGCCGATTGCGCCCATATTCCATTCGAACGCGAACCTGACCGCAGCCTGCCATGAAGGCCGCCAGTCTCGATAGTTCCGCCTGGATTGAAATCGCCCACCGCGGGGCGAATGCCGCCGCCTTCCTGCAGGCCTTGGCCGATCCGGCGAGCGTCATCGTTTCCACCATCGCCCTCTACGAAGTTTGGAAATACAGCAGCGTTCATGGTGACGAGACCCGTGCCAATCAACTCCTCGAGTTCATGCAACAAGGCATCGTCGTCCCCCCCGATTCCCACCTCGCCATTCAAGCCGCCCGCCTCAGCATCCGCCACAAACTCGCCATGGCCGACAGCCTCATCTACGCCACCGCTCTCGCCCACAACACCATTCTCTGGACCCAGGACGACGATTTCAAAACCCTCCCGCACGTCCGCCACCTAGCTAAAGCAAGAAACGTGTAGGGGACTGGGAAATAGTCCCTGAACGTTCACCGCTTCGCGGCCCGGCCCACAGTTGACCCGAAACCAGCTTGAGGCGCAAGGGTGCAAGTGGTAGGCTTGAGCCGGTCGAAGAACGGCATGCCCCGTTTCTTGCT
>WBXE01000123.1 GCA_008932955.1 Verrucomicrobiota bacterium | reverse complement strand
CGTGGATCTGATCGGCAACCCGGACTTCTGCAAGTTGGCCGGCGCCTTCGGCATTCCCAGCGTGCATATCAAGCGCCCGGCCGACGTCACCCGCATGGTGAAGAAAGCCCTCGCCTACCGCGACGGGCCGATACTCATCCATGCCGAGTGCATCAAAACCGACAACGTGTTTCCGATGATTCCCGCCGGGGCCGCCCTCGAAGACATGCTCATCGAGCCGCCCAAACATAAATTGGCCAAACCCACCGGTTCCACGTGAGTGGTTGGGCCTCGTTCTAATTGTTAACAATATAACTTTCCCACCCTCATGCAAGCCACTCCCATTGCCACCGTCATTCCGGCTGAGACCTCGCTCCGCCAGCTGACGCATACCCTATCGGTGTACGTCAACAACCGCCCCGGCGTGTTGATGCGTATTTGCCAGGTGTTCGCTCGCCGCGGCTTCAATATTGATTCGCTAGTTGTGTCGCAGGGGCGTGATGCGCGCTTTTCGCGCATCACCATCGGGCTGACCGGCGACCCCGAAGGCTTGGAACAGATTGTCAAGCAGGTGGCCAAGCTCATCGACGTGATTCATTGCTCCGAGCACACACTCGACAATTCGGTGACCAAGGAAATGGTGCTTATCAAGATCCGCTGTTCGCCTAACGAACGCTCGCAGGCCCTGCAAATCACCGAGCACTTCGCCGGCAAAACCGTCGATCTAACCCCGGTGGCGATGATTGTCATGATCACCGGTGATAGTCCCAAGCTGGACTCTGCGGTGGCCATGTTCTCACAGTTTGAGATCATCGAAACCGTGCGCACCGGCAAGGTCGTCATGGCCCGCGGCGAGCAACCGACCTGATCCATCAATGCGCCGCTAGCCAGTTGGGGCCGATGCCGTGTGTCACTTCGATGGGCACGTGGTTGGGTAGTGGCAGGGCAGTGGTCATGGCGTGGAGGATTTTAGGCACCAGCTCCTCCTGTTCGCCGAGAGCTAGGTCGAACACGAGTTCGTCGTGGACCTGCAACAGCATCTGGGTGTGGTACGATTTCTCTCGTAGCAAGGCATCGATGCGGATCATGGCGAGTTTGATCATGTCGGCGGCGCTGCCTTGGATCGGGGTGTTGATGGCAGCGCGCTCGGCGTTGCCGCGGAGGTTTTGGTTGGAGGACGTTAGATCGGGGAACGAGCGGCGGCGGCCGCCGAGGGTTTGAACGTAGCCGAGTTCGTTGGCCTCGGCGATGGTGCGATCCATGAATTGACGGATGGCGGGATACTCGCGGAAGTAGGCATCGATGATGCTGGCGGCTTCAGGGCGTGGGATGGCCAAGCGCTGGGACAGGCCGAAGGCGGAGATGCCATAGATGATGCCGAAGTTGACCATTTTGGCGCTGCGGCGCATGCTGGCGGTGACGTCTGGGAGGTCCACGCCGAAGACCTTGGCCGCGGTGGCAGAGTGGATGTCCTCGCCATTTTGGAAGGCGGCGATCATGGTGGCGTCCTGCGCTAGAGCCGCCATCACCCGTAACTCGATTTGCGAGTAATCGCAGGAGAGCAGCTGGAATTTGAGCTTTAAATTGTCAGACGCACGCGGCACGAAGGCTTGGCGGATTTTGCGGCCGGCCTCTGAGCGCACCGGAATGTTCTGCAAGTTCGGATCGGACGAGGCGAGGCGGCCAGTGGCGGCCACCAATTGATGGAAATGGGTGTGGAGGCGGCCGGTTTCCGGTACCAGGTGGTTGGGCAGCGCGTCCAGATAGGTGGATTTAAGTTTGGTGGCTTCGCGCCAGGCGAGGATGTCGCTGATGATCGGGTGCTTGCCTTCGAAGGTCGCCAGCGTCTGCTCGTCGGTCTTGAATTGGCCGGTTTTGGTTTTCTTGGCCTTGGCGTCGAGCTTGAGGTGATCGAAGAGGATTTGGCCGAGTTGTTTGGGTGAGGCGATGTTGAAGGGCGTGCCGGCGTGGTGTTGGATCGAGGCTGCCAGGGCGTCGATTTGGAGTTGCACCTCGTCGCCGATGACCTTGAGCGAGCCGGTGTCCACCGCGATACCTGCCATTTCCATGCGCACCAGCACTGGCAACAGCGGCCCTTCGATGTGCTGGAGCACCCCGAGTTGCCCCGAGGCTGTTAGAAGCGGCCGCAGGGTGGTCGCTAGCTGCCAGGTCACATCGGCGTCCTCCGCTGCGTATTCCGCCAGCTTGGCCAGCGGGATGGCTGTCATATCAAGAGTCATGGCCGGCTGCTGCGCCGCCGCAAACTCAAACAAATCCTCGCTCGCGGGTGGCAGCGGCTCTTGGCGCTTGGCCAGTGCCGCCACCTCGGCGAACTTGACGGGGGTGTAGCCCAGCAGGGTTTCTGATAGATAGTCCATGGCGTGGCGGCGCTCGGGAAATACCAGCGCGTCGGCGAGCATGGTGTCGAAAAACGGTCCGGCGACCTCGATGCCGTGGTGCTGCAGGATAGATAGATCGAACTTGAGGTTGTGGCCGGTTTTTTCCGCCGGGTTGGCAAACGCCTTGCGCAGGCCGGCGATTTGGGCTGGGAGGTCGGTGATGGGAAGGTACCAAGCGGTATGGGCATGCCATGCAAAGGCAATTCCTAACAGCTTGGAGGTGAAGCGGTCCAGCCCGGTAGTTTCGATGTCGAAGCAATAGCCGGGCTGCTGCTGCAATTCGGTTAGAAGTTGTTGTTCGAGTTGTGGGGTGTCGGCTAGTAGATAGGAGTGGGGGACGTCGTGGATATTGCGCAACGTTTCAAACACCGTGGGTGTGGGTGGGATGGGGGAGGAGGAGGATTGCGGTGAGACGCCGGAATCAGCTGGCGGGCTGGCGGCCTTGGCCCCGAACAGGCGTCGGGAGAGGCCGCGGAACTCGAACTCATGGAAGAGGGTTTGGAGGGCCGCGTCGTCGCGCGGCGAGAGGACCAGATCCTCCCAGGTCACTGCCAGCGGCACATCGGTGATGATGGTGGCGAGCTCCTTTGATAGAATTGCCTGATCGGCGTAGGCTTCGACGTTCTCGCGCTGTTTGCCTTTGAGTTGGGCGGCATTGGCTAGAATGTTTTCCATCGAGCCGAATTGCGCGACGAGTTTTTTAGCGGTTTTTTCGCCGATGCCGGGGATGCCGGGGATATTGTCGGCGACGTCGCCCCACAGGCCGAGGATGTCGATGACTTGTTGCGGGCGCTGGATCTCCCAATTTTTGAGCATGGTGGGCAGGTCGATGACCTCGTGATCGGAGCCCTTGCGGCCGGGTTTCCACATTGAGGAATGGGCGGAGATGAGTTGCGCGAAATCCTTGTCTGGGGTGACCATGAATGATTCAAACCCCGCTACTTCAGCCCGTTTTACCAGCGTGCCGATAATGTCGTCCGCCTCGAAGCCATCGACCTCCAGCACCGGGATGTGAAACGCCCGGCACAGTGCCTTGATGTGCGGAATGGCCGCGGCGAGCTCCTCGGGCATCTCGTCGCGATGCGCCTTGTAGGCGGGATACTTCAGGTGGCGCGGCGTCGGTGCCGAGGTGTCGAACGCGACCCCGAGGTGGGTCGGCTTTTCATTTTCGATAATCGCCAGCAGGGTGTTGATAAAACCATAGAGCGCGGACGTGTTGACGCCCTTGGAATTGCGGATAGGGGCTTGGATCAGGGCAAAGTGGGCCCGATAGATCAGGGCCATGCCATCTAGGAGAAATAGGCGCATAGGAGGGAGTTGGGAATGGCTGGGTGCGGGTGGATGGGATACGCGCTGCGCTGCAATGTCAAGACTGCCTAGCGTCCCGCCGCCGCGTGCAAGAAGTGCCAATTATCTTAAAAAGTCAGATGAAAGGGCTGGCGGCGGCGTTTTTTAACCACAACCGAGCGAAGCGAGAAAGCCTGACTGACTGCTTTTCGAATAATCAGGTAAATTTCATGGATTGAAGAGGATTACACCGAAAAGATGACGGCTATCTATCAATTACGAGGCTTCCCCCAAAGGTAATTGCCATAAAACTTGAACTCTTTCTTCATCCGTGCAATCCGTAGTTTCTATTTTCCGATCCAGCAGCCAATGGTCGCGCCGCCGTCCTTGGCTTCACGCCTGTGTCGGGTGGCGCGGCCACCAGGCTGCCGCCACACCTAGCAAAATTCCAACGGCAAACCCGCAGACGTGTCCGGCCACATCTGTGCGTGGGTCGGATCCCACGCCCAGCCACGACAGTAGCACCAGCCCGCCGCCCAGCGGCACCAGATAGCGGAAAATTTTGGGGCCGGGGCGGTCGCGGGTGGTCTGAAAGATCGCCACTCCGGTTAGAATTCCGAGTGCGCCGAATACTGCGGTGGATGCCCCCAACGATGCGAACGCGGAATCGAGGTGCGAAGCTGCGTTGAGTGAGTTGCCGAGGGTGCCGGCGGCAAGGATGAGCGTCCAGCCCAGCCACGGGCCGAGCGAGCGGCACACCCAGGTGCCAAACAACACTCCGCTGGCGACGTTGCTGAGCAGGTGCGTGCGATCGGCGTGCAGAAACAGCGCCGTGAAGGGTCGCCACCACTCGCCATCCTCAAAGATCCCTTGGGCTGAGCACACGCCTTGGGCGACCATCGTTGGATGGTCGCGCTGCAGCCAAAACACCGCACACAGGCACGCTACCCACAGCGCCGTCGGCAGGGCCCCGGCGTCATATTCCGCTGCGGCCACCTCGATCAGCACTGGCTGCGCCTGCTCATGCTCGTACATTGCCAGTTCCTCCTGGATGCGCTCTACGGCGCCCGGCTCCGCTAATAAGACATATCCATCGCCCGTCGGCTCTTTCTCTATCTGACATGCCAGGCCCATCGCTAAAATCACCAGCGCTCGCTCGAAGGCCGCTGCCATCCCGCCATAACAGCCGACCAACATGAAATCTGGCGACTCGGCGGGGTTCGGTGTTTCGGATAGTTCGGGCACGGCCTCCAGTGAATCAGGATCGGTCAGAAACGCAAATCATCCCTGTGGCTCGCTTACGGCGAAATGCGCCGCAAGCTCTGGAAAAGCGCTTTGCAGTCAGGTCCGACAAGTCCAACCCAATCCAACCCGGGCAGCTCGAGTGAGGGGTTTTCTAAACTGGCAACCCGTAAGCAATCCTAGGAGTCCCCAGCGCCCAGCCGTGCGAGCAGCTCGGCGGCGCTCATGCCGGCTTGGCGCAGCGCCGCGATGGACTGGGCATCGTGGCGTTTGGCCAGCCGCCGGCCTTGCGCATCGAGCACCAGCGGATGATGCAAATACACCGGTTCGGGCAAGCCTAGCAATGCTTGCAACAAGCGCTGCACATGTGCCGCAGGCAGCAGATCCTCGCCGCGCGTGACGTGGCTGATTTCCTGATAGGCATCGTCCACCACCACCGCCAGGTGATAGGCCGTGCCAATGTCCCGGCGCGCCAGCACCACGTCGCCCAACAAATCCGGGTTGACCTCCTGGGTGCCGTGGCGCAGATCGGTGAAGGTCAGCTTGCCGGTTATATCCGCCGCCTTGCGCGAATCCAAGCGCCAGGCGTGGCTGCCATCGGCGATCATGCCGGGCAGCGGTGTGCCGTCCGCCCGCCCGCGGCAGGTGCCCGGATACAGGGGGCCCTCCGGTCCTTGGGGGGCGGCGACCATCGCCGCTACTTCGTCCTGAATTTCGCGTCGGGTGCAAGCGCAGGGATAGATCACGCCGAGTGCCTGCAAGCGGTCTAACGCCGTCGCATAGGCCGCGAGACGGCTGCTCTGGCGCAGGGCCGGTCCGTCCCAGCGCATACCCAGCCAGCACAGGTCCGCCTCGATTTGTTCATAATAGGCCTCGCGCACCCGGGTGGTGTCGATGTCCTCGTGGCGCAGCAAAAATGCCCCGCCCTGACCCCGCGCCAAATCGTGTGCGACCCGCGCCGCCAAGGCGTGCCCGAGGTGCAGCTGCCCCGTTGGACTGGGAGCAAACCGCGTGCGCACGGTGACCCCGGGTGATTCGTTAGAAAGCATGCCGCGAGCCTAGCTCACAAGCGCCGCCTTTGAAACTCCAATTCGCCACCACCCGCGCTGTTGCGAGCGTCGCAGTTTAAATCCGAAATTGCAATTCAGCTATGTGAAACGCAATGGATGAATCGACAGATTCTTAGTGATGGCATTGGAAAAGAACCGGCTTGCGTGGCGGTGTGCCAGCGGCCAGCCTGCGGTCCTGCGCAGCGGGTTCCACGGTGGAGCATGCCGCGCGGGTGCAACACCCATTCCGAGCGAGTCCACATGTCAAAATTCACCAGTCTGTTTCCTGCCGCTTTCTTCAGTCTGCTGCTGCCCGGTGTGGCTCTAGCGAAAAATCCGCAGCCGCTTGCCGTGGCCAACTACAAAGCGCCGATCAAGCTGGCTTGCGTCGGCGACAGCATTACCCAGGGTGTGGGGGCTGCGGGTGGGATGTCGTGGCCGGACCAGCTTGGCAAGTTGCTGGGTGACAAGTGGGAGGTGAAAAACTTTGGGGTCAGCGGCACCACCTTGCTGCAAAGTGGCGACAATCCTTACCAAAAGCAGGGGGCCTTCCAGCAAGCCAAGGAATGCGCGCCGGATGTGGTGGTGATTGTTCTCGGCACCAACGACACCAAACCTCAGAACTGGAAGAACAAAGAACATTTCGTGGCCGACTACATGGATTTGATCAGCCAGTTTGCCAAGTTGCCTAGCAAGCCGCGCGTATTCATTGGCTATCCACCCTATATCGCCGGCGACGGCAACTTCGGCATCAACGAAGCCGCCACTAAGGAGGAAATTCCTCTGCTAGACCAAGTCGCCAAGACCACCCAGTCCGGCGTGATCGACGTCCATGGCGCCCTCGTTGGCAAGGATGCGCTCATTCCCGACAAGGTCCACCCGAACACCCAAGGTGCCACCGAAATCGCCAAGGCCGTCTGCATGGGGCTCACCGGCAAACTTCCAGCTCCGCCCGCAGCGAAGTGAGTGGTGACCTGCGCCTCTGGGCTATATAATCGTTAGATTTAGCGCTCCCGGGTCATGGCCTTACTTCGCGTGAGCGCCTGTCCTTAACCATTCGGCGCGGGCCTCGTTGGCGCGTTGCGCATCCATGCCTTCCCAGCCGCCGGGTGCGGGGCGGCTGGGCACGACGACTCCTTCGGACGTGGCTTTCTTCGTTTGG
>WBXE01000122.1 GCA_008932955.1 Verrucomicrobiota bacterium | reverse complement strand
TGCAGGTGCAGGTGCAGGTGCAGGTGCAGGTGCAGCTACTGGTGCAGCTGCGGGTGCAGGAGTTGGCTCTGGAATTGGCTCGGGAAGATCCCAATCCTCGAGGTTGTTGAAGGTGTCTTCAAACGGGTTTGCGGCGGTGGCGGCCTCCTCAGGCGAGGTCGGCACAAGCACCAGAGGGTCTTGGGAATTGCGGGAATGGTGCGAGCGGCCGAGGCGGGACACATGCACGCTTTGGCGGCTTTGAAAGCGCGGCGTGACGACCACCGGAAGGGTAGTCGGGCTCAATTTGTCGCCGTCAGCGGACGGGGAGGGGCTTTGGTCAAGAGTCGAGGGCGGGCTGCCGGGCAGGATTTGGCGCGGTAACACAGGAAAGGGAGCGGCTTCCTGCTCGGCATCGGCAGGGAGTTCAGACAGATCCCAAAAGTTCTCCTCGCTAGAGTTCTTGACGAACGCATCGAGGCTGGGGCGCTGGCGCTTGGCCCGCGAGGGGTCTTCAGGGATGAGAGGAGGCATGACGTCGGCTAGGGCCGAGGGTAAACGAAGATGGGCGCTTTGGCCAGTGGGAATGCTGGATTTGAGGGGGCTGGGAAAAAACCGGCGGAAATTCCTTGCAAAGGGTAGTGCCAGACGGCAAGAAGAACTGGCAACTACCTAGCACCATCATGGCAGATAAAGAAGATAAAAACAGCTCCAATATTTCCGGGAAATTTTATGTCGACAGTCAGTGCATCGATTGTGATCTATGCCGCGAGACCGCTCCGAACAATTTTGGCCGGGCCGATGACGAAGGGTATTCGTTCGTGACCAAGCAGCCGGAAAACGACGAGGAAATCGCCCAGTGCCGCGAAGCCATGGAAGGTTGCCCGGTCGAGGCGATCGGTGACGACGGCGAGGATTGAGCGCTAGCCGCGTGATGAGCAAGTCCGCCAAGCTGCACCGAATCCGTGAGGAAATTCTAGGCGAGTGGCGTGGTTGCGAGGCGTCGCGCGATCTCAACGCCGGAGTGCATCTGGCACATGATTTCGTAGCGGCGATCATGCAAGGCCTGCGGGCCAGCGGTGTGGCTGACGGGCTGGATGAGATGGAGGTGCGGACGGCCTGGAAAGAACTTGCTGGAGATTTTATTGCGCGCCACACGGAGCCGGTGAGTGTGAAGGGCGGGCATCTGGTGCTGCGCGTGACGCAACCGGCCATGCGCTTTCATCTCGAACAAATGAAACCACTATTGCTCCAACGTATCCAACAGCAACTCGGCACCGAACGCATCCGCTCGGTGAAATTCGCCCTCGGTTGACCTCCCCCCCCGACTCACTTGAAGATTTACCGCAGAGTCGCAAAGGGGCGCAAAGGGGAATGGCTTATCGAGAAAAATCCCGTTTTACTCTGCGTCGCTTTGCGACCTTTGCGGCTTTGCGCTGAGGTATCGGCAGTGACTCAACGTTCCACCCCCTCTCCCCTGCGCCATGTTTGCTAACTTGATTTTTGATTGGTCCGGCACCCTGGTGGATGACCTCGGCCCGGTGCTCGAGGCGACCAACGCGGTGTTGGGCAGGTATGGTCTGGCCGCGTTGGATCGGGAGGGGTTCCGGCGGAGGTTCCGCCTGCCTTATCACGAATTTTACACCGAGATGCTGCCCGCGGTGCCGCTGGCGGAATTGGAAGGGCATTTCCGGCGGGCTTTCGCCGCGTCCATCAGTCCGGTGACGGTGCTGCCGCATGCCCGCGAAAAACTCGAATGGTGCAGCCAGCACGGATTGCGGACGTTTGTGCTCACCTCGATGGATGCACAGGCATTCGAGCTGCAATTGGATGCCTTCGGCTGGCGCCAGTATTTTGAGGCGACCTATGCCGGGGTGTTGGACAAGCGCCAGGTGATCCACCGGATCTTGGCGACTCATCAATTAGCCCCTGAGGCGACCGCCTTTATCGGCGATATGACTCACGATGTGGAAACCGCCCGGCATGGCGGTATGACCTCCATCGCGGTGCTCACCGGCTACAATCACCCGGAGGTCCTCGCGGCGGCGCGCCCGGATCTGACCGTGGCGCATCTGGGAGCGCTGCGCGAATTGCTAGACAAGCGGCGCGCCGCGGTCCCGATCTTCAACCCAAGCGATCTGCCGGTATGAACAAGGCGGATGTGATTGAAATTCGCCGGCTGCGGGTGCTCACCCACATTGGGGTGCCGGACTTGGAGCGGGCGAGTGCGCAAGCGCTCTTCATCACCTTGCGGCTGGTGCCTAGGCAAGGCTTCAATGGCTTGGCCGATGACCTGTCGCGCACCCTCGATTATGCCCTGGTGGCCGAGCAAATCACCGCCTTGGCGGCCGCTCGCCCGCGCCACTTGATCGAAACGCTGGCCTTGGAAATCGCCGAATACCTGCTGGCGCAACACGCGGTGACGCGGGTGGCGGTGACTGTTGAAAAAGTGATTTTGCCCGATACCGAGTGCGTGGCCGTGCATCTGGAGCGCGGGAGAAGATAAGAAGACAGAAGACCGCTAACGCTCAAAGACAGAAGACCGCTGCGCTCCAAGACAAGAGAAGAGCCATCGGACCGCGCATGGCACTTCTTGGGGGGGGAAACGCGAACATCGAACGTTCAACATCCAACGTCGAACCGAAGAGAGAAAGACGACGCCTTCTGTCTGTTTCTTTCGCCTCTTCTGTTCGACGTTCGGCGGTTGATGTTGAACGTTCGATGTTCGCCTTTTCCGGTCTTCTGTCTTCTGTCTTCTCCTCTTCTGTCTTTCGGCCTTTACTTTCAGAGGTAGGCGGGCTGAGCTTGCGGGGATGATTCCCCGTCGTGTTCTGGCTGTTTGGCCGTTGCTGCTCCTAGTGCTTTGTGCGCAGGATTCGCAGGTATTGCCCGCTCCCGGCCCAGCGCCAGCGACGGACACCATCACGCCGGTGCCGCTGCCCAACTCCTCCTTCAGCACATCCGAGCTATTTAAGCCCGGCATGCCCAAGGAGTTGAAAATCGACAACCAGGGACTCGTCGAGGGCTCCGTCGAGACCGGCGTGCATCTGGGCGGACCGGTCAAAATCGACGGCGACAACGGCTTGCAGATTTTCTCCGACACCGCCGTGCTGGACTTGAAGGAAAAATCGGTGGTTTTGGAGGGTCGCGTCAGCGTCTATCAAGGGAATGTGTTCCAGCGGGGGCGCCGCGCCGTGTATTTTTATGAGCGCAAGTTTCTCGATGATCGCGATTTGACCGTCTCGATGGATCCGATTCTCATGGAGGCGGGCAAGTTCACCATGCAACAAAAGGGTGACACGCAGGTGTTCATCGGCACGGATGCGGGCATCACCACCGATGACGAGGAAGAGCCGGATTTCTGGATGCGAGCCGCCGAAATCAAAGTCTACCCAGGCGATATGATCACTTTCAAGAACCTGCGCATCTATGCCGGGGACGTGCCGGTGTTCTGGTTGCCCTATCTGAGCCAACCCTTGCAGGGCGAACTCGGCTATCACTTTATCCCAGGTGCCCGCTCCGGCTGGGGGCCCTATGTGCTCAATACCTATGCAATCATGCTCGGCGGTAAATTAAACCCGCTCACCGGTGAAAATGAGAATGCTTGGCTACTGTCCAAGTGGCATCTGGACTTGCGTGCCACGCGCGGTGTCGGCAGCGGCGTGGACTTGTGCGACATTAAAGACAAATCTAACAAAAATATCAGTGGCTTGCAATTGTACTTTTTGCATGACCTCAATCCGCAGACCCTGAACTCGGGCGTGCCACGCGGCGTGGTTGCGCCGGACCGCTACCGCGTCGAGTTGAAACACCGCCAACCCCTGGGTTCTGCCGACGATGCGAAGTGGCGTCTGGACACCAACCTGACCCTGCTGAGTGATAACTACTACCTGAGCGACTTCGAGCCCGAGCGCTATCACAATGATCCGCAGCCGGACAATACGGTCAGTGTTTTCCGTCACACTGACGCTTCGCTGCTGTCGCTGGTCACACGCTTTCAGCTCAATAATTTCCAGCGCAGCGCCACCCGTCTGCCCGAAGTGGCCTTCGATCAGGCCAGGGGCCCTTGGTGCGGCCTGCCCGTGCTGCATGAGGGCAGCACGTCCCTGGGCGTACTCGCCCTCCAGGTCGGGGATGCCACCCGCCAAACCATCATTGCACCACTGCTGGCGATGCCCTTGGGTGATAGCCGTGAGACAGCCTTGCTCAGTCAGTTGTCTGAATACGATCGCCTGCTGATCCAACGCATTCGCAGCCTGCCACCCGGCGATCCGCGCATCGCCACCTTCACCGATCAATTGTTCAACGTCGGCTTCACCCGTTTCAATACCTATCAGGAATTCACGCTGCCGCTGCCGGTGGGCGAGGGCTTCAGTCTCACCCCGCTGGCCGGCATCGGCTACACCCGCTATATGGCCGTGGAGGGCCCAGCCACCACGGCCGAGCGCACCTACATGCATGCCGGGGTCGAGGCCGCAGTGAAGTTTTCTAAAAATCTGGGGGATTTCCGCCATCACGACTGGGGCTTGGATGGCCTGCTGCACGTCATTCAGCCATACGCCAATTGGTCGGTCGTATCCACCAACGCATTGGACCCGAATTACCCGCAAGTGGACCGGCTCACCGATTCGACGCTGCCGCCGGCGCTGGCGGTGACGCGCTACACCGCCACTGACGCGCTGAGCAATTGGAACATTCTGCGCCTCGGCACCCGCAACCGCTTGCTAACCCAACGCGACGGTCAGGCGTATGAATGGATGTATTTGAACACCTACATCGATGGTTTCTTCACCGATCCGCTGCTCGATCGGACGGTTTCCAACCTCTACAACGACTTTCGTTTCAACCCGGTGCCGTGGCTGGGCCTTGGGGTGCAATCCCAGTTTCCGGTCTATGCGAGCGGTTCGGGCTTCAACGAGTTTATCACGTACCTGCGCTACCTGCCCAGGCCCGATCTGGAGTTCAAGCTGGGCTATCGTTGGCTGAAGGACAATCCGGCAGTGCCCAATTCCAATCACATCGACCTGCATACCTACGCCCGCCTCACTGAAAACTGGGGTGTGGGCATGCAGCAATCCATCGAAATGGATGACGGCACCATCGAGGTCCAGCAATACACCTTGCACCGCGATCTGGGCAATTGGGTCGCCGGAGTCGGCGTGACCCGCCGCGATAACCGCATCCTGCAGCAATACGGCCTCATTTTCAGCCTCACCCTCAAGGAATTCCCCTCGGTGACACTGCCCTTCCGCATCGACTATTGATGGGTGCCAGACCAGCGTCAAGTTAAGGAGTCGCGACCTTACTGTCGTGGGGGCCAAGGGGTTTTCTATCGCGCAGTGAGCTGATCGCGGATCCATTCCGGGGAGCGCCGCAGATCCAATACCGCGACAATCTGCCGGATTCCATCTCTGTCCTGATAGTAAATGGCGTAGGGAAACCTCGATGCAAGAGCCCGGAAGAACCTCAGATGAATCCGGTGCTCGCCGAAATAGACTCCGAGTCGCCGAAGGTCGGCGATGATCGAGTCCCTGAAATACAGGCCGACACCCTCTTCGATTGCGTTGTAGAAGTCGATTCCCTGTTCGATATCAGAAGCCGCCTCTTGAAGAACGATCACGATCTGTTTCATCGACTCATCAAACGTGCTTGAAGCTCATCCACAGATAGCCAGGTAGCCATGCCGGATTCGATGATTTCGTTGCGCTCCGCGAGAACCCGACCATGCCAGTCGGGAGAGGGGTAATCGATTCCTTCCTTGGCAAACGATTCCCACAGCAGCTCCATTGCTTCCACCCGCTCGCTGGATGACATCTGGGAAATTTGTTTCATTGCCAACACGGGGGGAGCCTAATCCGCGACAAGGATGAGATCAAGCGCCAAAGTCAGGGATGCTCGAGGGCCGCTGATTTAGCCGGCACGCCCGGTAGTCGAATAGGCCGCCGCTAGCTGAAAGCCCGAAGAAAATCCTCGCTGCAATAATCCATAGTTGCATGGCGGCGGTTTATGCTGCATGCACGGTGTACCTCCGAGCCTTAATGTATGGAATATCCGATTTCTGCCGCATCCGTCGAAACCCTGCCCAACGGCCTCACTCTCATTCTCGATGCCGACCCGAGCGCCCCGGTCGTCAGCGCCCAAATCTGGGTGGCCACCGGCAGCATCCACGAGGATACGCATCTGGGGGCCGGCTTGTCGCATTTTCTTGAGCACATGGTCTTCAAGGGCACCCGCGACTTTGATGCGGACACGCTGGCCGACACGGTGCAAGCGGCCGGCGGCCACTGGAACGCCTACACCACCTTTGACCGCACGGTTTATTACATCGACGGGCCGGCCGATTCGCTCGCGGTGTTTTTGAAAACCCTCACCGGGCTGGTGTTTTTCCCGCTGCTCCCGGAGGCTGAGTTTGAAAAGGAAAAGGACGTCATCCGCCGCGAAATCGATATGGGCCTGGATGATCCGGACAACGCTGCCACCCGCCTGCTGTTTGCCACCGCCTTTGTCCAAGATCCGCGCCGCCACCCGGTCATCGGCCGCCGCCAGCTTTTCGATGCCCTCGCCTATCAGGACCTCATCGGCTATCACCGCCAGCGCTATGTCCCGGAGCATTGCGTGGTGGTCATCTCCGGCGATTTCGATCCCGCACATGCCCGCCAGAGCATCGCCGAGCTCACCGCCGAAAGCGTCACCAGCTTCGCCCGCCCGCCGCTGGTGGCCTGCGACCCGCCGCAACTCGGGCCGCGCCGCGCCCGCGAAACGTTTGCCATCCCCACCAGCCGCATTTCGCTGGCCTGGAAAATCCCCGCCCTGGACCACCCCGACGCACCGGCCTTCGAGGTGCTGGCCGCGATGTTGGGCCGCGGCCGCTCGTCCCTGCTGCACCGGCGCTTGCGCGAGGCCAGCGAACTCGCCCTCGAAATCTCCGCCATGGCCTGGACCGGCCCCGGCCGCGAAGGCCTCTTCGCGGTGTCAGCCGATGCCAACCCCGCCAAGCGACGCGCTCATCGAGGCGATTTTCGCCGAACTCGCCAGCTTGTCCGGCCTGCCGATCGATGCCGATTTAGCTAAGGCCAAACGCCAGATCGCCGCCAGCCAGTTCGGCTCGCTGACCAGTGCCTCCGGGCGCGCCTCCGATCTGGCGTCCAACTGGCATGAAGCCCGCGATCTGGATTTCACCCGCCGCCACCTCGCCGCCATCCAAGCCGTCACCACCGAGGC
>WBXE01000121.1 GCA_008932955.1 Verrucomicrobiota bacterium | reverse complement strand
CTACAAGCCAGCTTGCTGGCGCGTGTGCATCACAGCGGAAACTCATGCACGGCTCCGCGCCCCCGCGGGCAAGCCCGCCCCTCCCAGGGCGGGGGCAAGCCCCCGCACTCCGCGCGGCTGCTTGCTGGCGCGTGTGTGCCTAGGAGTGCGGTGGCTCGCCACCGCCTGGTCAAGCCATGGAGTGCAGTGGCTCGCCACCGCCACGCCAAGCCAGCTTGCTGGCGCGTGTGCATCACAGCGGCACCTCATGCACGGCTCCGCGCCCCCGCGGGCAAGCCCGCCCCTCCCAGGGCGTGGGCGAGCCACCGCACTCCTAGGCGCTCACAGAGCGCCGCAACACATCTCAAGCAGTCTGAAATCGATGCGCTGAAATGAATAAAGCCCCGGTCTTGGACAAGGCTTGCAGAAACGATCCATCTGCAGCAGGCTCCGGGTGTGTCTGAGACTCATGAAAACGCGAGACGGTGGAGCGGGTATGTATGCCCGGATTGCCGCTTGGTGTTCCGCGTACCGCGGGATCATGATGGCCGGGGCTTGGTCTGCCAAAACTGCCGGCGCTTATTGCGGATTCCCGCCGCAGGTGAGATAACGCCCCCACTGCTGGCCGAAATTATCAACCCCGCCCAATTGGCACCGCAAGCGCCTCCTGCCACCTCTGGCGCTAAATCCGCGCAGCAGGGCATCAAGCAGCGGGTGCGCAAACGGCGCAACGCCGCCACCGCGACGAACAGCTCAAAGCAGGTCTCTTGGGAACGCGAATCCTCGGTCCAAACCAGCTCAGAAGGACTGAAACGCCGGACGCTCCACTGGATGTTAGGCGTGGGCTTGGCGGTCTTTGGCCTGCTCGCAGGGGCGGGATGGGTCGCGCTGCGAGGTGGCAAGGCCGTGCTTGAGGTGCCAGTGCCAGCCCCAGCCAGGCCAGCGACGGACGCCGGCGTGGCCGAGTTGCCTTCGATCATGCAGCGCAGCGTAGCATCGATTCTGACCGAGACCGAACCGCTGGCCCGCAAGTTTCTCGAGGCCACAACCGTGGATGAACTGCTACCCTTGATCCGCAACCCGCAGCGCGCCAAGCCACGCCTGCAGCACCAATACCCGCAAGGGCGCATCGAGCCATCCGGCTTAGCGCAATTCAACACCAGCGGCAACCTGGCCTTCGGCGACTCGTCTACGGTGGTGGAAGTGCGGACCCGCAATTTTGAAAGTCGCCAACTCACTTTTGTTGAGACGCCCGGGGGACTCAAAATTGACTGGGAAAGTTGGGTTGGCTGGTCGGAGATGTCGTGGCGGGAATTGCTCGCCGCCAAGCCTAGCCAAGCCACCGAGTTCCGCGTCATTGTCAAACGCGTGGATTACTATAACTTCGCCTTTACCGATGACAGCCAGTGGCAGTCCTATCGTCTGGAATCCGCAGATGGCGAACACATGATTTTTGGCTACGTCCAACGCGGGTCAGCCGCGGCAGCGAAAATCCAGATGAGCTCGGAGGTCGATCACGCAACCATGATGGTGAAAATCCGCTTTGCCGCAGCGAGCAACGCAGCGAACAACCAGGTGGTGATTGACGAGGTAGTGGCCACCAGTTGGCTGGAGAAAGATGAATGAAATCCGCCATGAATCAGACGACCTATGACAAGGCGCTTGAACTGAATCTCGATCCGGAGGTCTACGGCACTTTCGCCGAGATCGGTGCCGGCCAGGAAACCGCCAACTGGTTTTTCCGCGCCTCGGGCACCGCCGGACTCGTCGCCAAATCCATCTCGGCCTATGACATGACCATGAGCGACGCAATCTACGGGCGCGCCTCGCGCTACGTATCGGTCGAACGCCTCACCGCCATGCTCGAGCACGAGTATGCCATCCAACTCGAGCGCCTCGCCCCCAGCCGCGGCCTCAATACCACGTTTTTTTCGTTTTGTAACACCGTGCGGGCCCGCGGCTGGCAAGACTCCGGGGAGTGCCATGGCTGGCTGGGCATGCGTTTCCAAATGCAACCCGGTGCCGCAGCCTCGGACATTATCCTGCACGTCCGAATGTTAGATCGGGAGACCACCGATCAGATGGACGCGCTGGGCATCATCGGGGTGAATCTCATCTATGCGGCGTTCCGCCAGCGCGGCAGCTTGCAGCACTTCGTCGAGGCGCTGGTGGAAAACCTCGCGCCCGGGCGGGTGGAAATCGATCTGTTAAAATTGACGGGGTACGGTTATGAAAACTTTGACAACCGCCTGTGCGCCTTGCAACTGGTGGCCAGCGGACTCACGGATGCAACGATGTTTCTACCCAGCGGCGAGGTGGTACAACCGGCGGAGGCGCTGTACCGGCGGCCGGTGCTGTTGTTGCGCGGCAGCTTCGACCCAGTGATGAATGTGCATTTGGCGATGCTCGGCCAGGCGGGGCACGGATTTGCGGCGGGCTTGGCAGCGGAGGACAGCGGGCAGGAGATGCGGCTTTGCGAAATTTCGTTAGATAATCTTCTGCGCGGCGAAAAGATTGATTTGCAAGGGTTTTTGGATCGGGCCGATGCCTTGCAAGCTTTGGGAGAGACGGTGCTGCTGTCGCGCTGTGCGGAATTTCACCGGATTGCCGGATTTCTCAACCGCTGCACGACCCAACCCGTGGGCATCATTCTGAGCATTGGCTTGCTCAATGAGCTGTTTAAGGCGAAGTGGTCGGAAAACCTGCCCGGAGGATTGTTAGAATCCTTCGCTCGACTGTTTCTTCCGCGGGTGACATTGCATGTATTTCCGTGGAAAAACCGCCGCAGCGGTGAGTTGGTGACGGTGGAGAACTTTTGCGCGCCGGCTGACTGCGTGCATCTCTATCAACACTTCCGGGACAACCAGCGCATCCTTGGCTTGGCTTGCGAGGATGATGAAATGCTGCGGCACACCGGTCGCGATGTGTGCCGAATGATCGTCGAGGGGGATGAGCGCTGGCGCCGCCTAGTGCCAGAAGTGGCTTGGCCCATGGCCCAACGCCACGCGCTCCAGCGCCTCGCGCCTGCCTAACGGAAGTTCAGAGTCTATGACTTCTTACTGCTAAAGCGGTAGATGGTGGTGCTACTGAGGGCCTTGCCAGGCTTGAGGATGACGCTGGGGAATGTGGCTTGGTTAGGAGAATCCGGATAGTGCTGGGTTTCCAAGCAGAAGCCATTGCGGAACTCATACTTCTTGCCGGACTTGCCGGTTTGTTTGCCATCAAGGAAATTGCCGCAATAAAATTGGATGCCTGGCTCGGTGGTGAGCACTTCCATGCTGCGACCGGTGGTCGGCTCGTACACCTTGGCGGCTAGCGCGAGTTTGCCGCTCTGGTTGTCGAGCACCCAGTTATGGTCATAGCCGCCGCCGAATTTCATTTGTTCGTCGTCGGCGGTGACGCGGGCACCGATGGCGGTGGGCTTGGTGAAGTCAAACGGCGTGCCGGCAACCGGGGCGAACTTGCCAGTAGGAATGAGGCCGGCGGTGACCGGGGTGGTCTTGGCGGCAGCCAGCATCAACTCGTGACCGAGGATATCGCCGTTGCCTTCACCCTTGAGATTAAAATAACTGTGCTGGGTGACGTTGATCGGGGTCGCCTTGTCGGTCGTGGCCGCATATTGAATTTTCCACTCATTTTTGCTAGTAAGGGTATAGGTGACGCTCAGACTCAGGTTGCCGGGGTAACCTTCCTCGCCATCCTTGCTCAGATAGGTAAACTTCACCCCTTGCGAGCCATCCTTGTTGAGCAGGCCCTCACCTTTCCACACCACCTTGTCAAAGCCCGTGAGGCCGCCGTGCAGCGAGCACTTGATGCCACCGGGCTCATTGTTGGTGGCCAGCGTGTAGTCCTGGCCATTGAGGCTGAACTTGCCATTGGCAATTCGGTTGCCATAGCGGCCGACAATCGCGCCAAAATACGGCGTATCCTTGATGTACTCGTCCACCGTGTTGTAGCCGAGCACAATATCGGCGAGCTTGCCATCGCGATCAGGTGTTTCGAGACTCAGCACGATGGCACCGTAGGTCATGGCGCGGAGCTTGATGCCATGACTGTTGGTTAGGGTGAACACATTCACTGCGGTGCCGTCGGCAGTTTTACCAAACGGCTCGGCGATGGGCGCTGCCGCCTTGGGTGATGGCGCTGTGGGCGCTTCGGCTGCCAGGGCGCAGGTACTCAGCGCGGCAATGAAAAACAGGGCGGTTGATTTCATAGTGACTTCGGGTTGGATAGTTGGTTGGGGAGCTGGGCGAGAATCGAACACCTGCCGCCTCAGAGTCTCGTTTTCAGCCTCCCATTTCAAGCCCGATGTTGGGTTTTTTCGTCAGAACTAACTCGAAATGACCGATTGTGATGACAAACCGGGCACCGCGGGTATTGAGTTAGGGCAGGCAGACCTCGGCGGACTCGCCGGCTTTCAGGTCGTTCTCGGCGATGATTTTGCCGCCTTGGATCACACTGAGGTGTTGGAGTTTGCCTCGGCGTTCAACCACCACGTCGAAGTTGCGGTTGAAGGCACGCACCGAGCGCAGGGCCATACGCGGCCAGCCGTCGGGCAGACGCGGGGTGCAGCGGAACCGATCAAGACCGGTGGGCAACATGCCGAAGAGCCCCTCGGTGAAGATGCGGCAATACAAGCCGCTCTCCGACGACAGGTGGCGCTGATCGCCCTCGGGCCACGCTTCTACCGGATAGGGCACGTGCTCACCCAGCAGGCGGCGGCGGGTGTAGGCGCTTAGATAGGGCAAAGCGGTGGTGGTTGCGCCGGCCTGGAGGACGCCGCGCAAGCCGTAGAGGGTGGAGCGGTCCCAGAATGCCAGATCGCCGGCCTGCGAAGCCAGGCCATCGGAGGTCCAGAGTTGGGGTGAGAACAGGGCGGCGATGGTGCCATCGCGCCGCTCCTTGAGACCCATGCACAGCGGCAAACAAATCCATGAACGCAGCACGTCGTTGCCATCGTAGTAGCGATAGGTATTGAAACCCGCGACCGTGGCAGCAAAATATTTGTCGATCGCCTTAGCCATGGCGTCGGCTTGCTCGTCATAACTGCGGGCCTCGGCGGCAAAGCCCAGCACCCGGCCCAAATCAGCGGCAGAGCGCAGGCCGCCGTAGTACAGGCTGGAGGTAGATAAATTCGCCTTGCCGGTGGGCAGACGGCCTTCGAGTTCGTCGGTATTGGAAGCGATCACCCCGTCGGGAGTGGTTTGGCGGCGGGAGTATTCCAAGCACCAGGCGATGGCGGGCCAGAGTTCCTTGGCGATGGCTTGGTCGCCGCGAGCCAGGCAAAAGCGCGCGCAACCGTAGGCATACATCGCCGCATCCCCGCGATCGCCGTCCGCACTGCCCAAACCGATGCCCTCAGAGTGCAGCGACGAGGGCATGGTCTTGAAGTCGGGCTGCATGTGCTTTTGGAACAGCCGGTAGGTATCCAGCGACGCCTGATTGCCATTTTTTTCACCCAGAAACGGGAAAAATGGCCCGGCGTATTCCACGTTATCGTTGCACCAAGCCGCGGCGTAATACGCCAGCCCACCCGGCGCGAGCATCATGCCACCGCGCGTAGCATTGATCGCCTCAGCGACGCGCAACTTGCAAAAGCTGAATGCCCGGTCGAGCTCCGGCTCGGGTGTCTCTAAGCGCAGGTCGCGCTGGATGCCGCTGACGTAGGAGCGACGGGCCTTTTCCTCAGCAGCGAGGTCGAGTTGGGCGGGCGTCTCGCTGTCTAAGCGCCCGCGGAACAGCACCGCAAAACTCATTTCCTTGCCGGGCTCCAGCACGGTGGTCACTGGCGCGGTGCAGCTCACCTCGGTGACATTGAGGCCGTAGGGACCCTTTTCCTCGTATTTCAAGCTGAGAGGAGCCACCGCCACGGTATGCGCCACCTTGCCCGTGTTGTGCAGCGTCCAGCGATCAATGGCCGTTGGCAGCGTCGTGCTGGGAAAGGCGCAACGCGTGACCCTTAGATCGTGGCCCGCCCGGCCTTGGATGGTGAGCGTGCCGTCGAGCAGTACGCGCTCGACGCAAATGGCTCCGAGCGGGGCCGCATCCACAGTGACGGCCGGTTCGATTTCCTGCGGGGCGTAATGCCGGATTAGCCCGTTGAACATGCCGTTGTTGCCGGTGCGCAAAGATGGCCAGATCACACTGCGCTTGAGCGTGAGTGCCCGCTTTGCATCAATCCGATAGGCTACCACTTGGCCGACGCGCAAGCCGCCTTGCTCAATAAAATCGGCGTGTGGCAGCCGCGCATCCTGGCTCACCGGCCACACGGTGGTTAGATCATCACCCAGCAACCACCGTGGCGGGGCGGGTGGTGCAGCCACCGTTGCAGGCTTGGCACCGCTCACCTGAAACACCGCCTCCGCCCAATCCGCGTGATCATTCTCTGTGCCATCAAAGCCGTCTGTCACCCGCAGGGCCAGGAGCTTCACCCCGCTTAGATCGAGATCAACCGCTTGCGCCGCCATGCCGCCGCGCATCAGCGGGCTGCACCACAGGACTTTGTGGTCGCCTTCGATGATGAACTCTACGCTGCCACCACTTTTGTTAGCTTGACCCTCGTCATCAATGCCCACCTTGGCGGTGAAGCGGCTGCAGCCGCCCTGCAAGTCCAGATGCAGCAGGCTCGGCGCGTTGGTGCCCAAGCCATGGGCAAATGCCTGGCCAGCGATGCGCAGTGGCTTGCCGTCCGTCGAGTGATCGGTGCCAGGCTTGCCCGTGCCTTGTTGGGTGCGACTCAGATTCAGCGCCGACAGGCGGACTTCTTCGGCGGCGGCGTGGGTCACCAGCTGGCACAAGACCGCCAGGAACGGCAGGAATGATAGGGGCTTTAGGGATATTAGCATGGAATAAAAAGCTGGAGCTGAGGTTGGAGGTTGGAGGTTGGGATGTGGGGTCAGTCCCGCTTTTCGAGCATTAAGCCCGAACGCCGAAGTTGGATTCCAAGAGTAGGATAGATGAACCACAGATTGAAATAGGTTTCTTTTGCAGCATCTCCGCAGTTAAAAATGATGAAGCATTCCATATCAAAAAACCCGTGCCATCTGCGTAATCTGTGATTCCTATTCTCATCGCAGGACTGTCATCGCGGATTAGCCCCCCAGCTCCACCATATTATGCTCGAAATGCGGGACTGACCCCAATGGACCTCAGTGTCTGAAGTGGCGGAAGCCAGTGAAGATCATGGCCATGCCGGCGGCGTCGGCGGCGGCGATGACTTCCTCGT